>JAIRKY010000137.1 GCA_031259755.1 Mediterranea sp. (in: CFB group bacteria)
TAATTCAATAAGTCAACGACTTATTTGAATATCACGTCGAGTTATGCAACGATTGCGTCGAGTTATATTTTTTTGGAGAAGTCCGGTCTGTTATGTATCCCTTAATTTGGGTAATCCGGCGTATGTTATTGATACAGAAGAATTTAATAGATATGATCCCCTTGAAAGTTAGTGAGACTTTTTTCACGGAGAATCGTTTAGAGCGATTATGAATTTTCCTAAATTCAAGTTATAAATGCAGCGGATGTTTATGCTTGCGGACTTCGCAGTCTACCAAATTTTCCATGACTTGCCGCTATCTATCAGTTAAGTCTGGTCTGTAGATGAATATACTGCCTAAAGAGACAAAAAGTCATTAAAGCAGCCAAAGTCGCATCATCAAACAGACATATTGTCAGGATAAGATCATTTAAAACTACAAAATATGAACAAAAAGACAGATTTTCCATTTGGCACAGGCTTTGCGATATATTTTGCGAAAAGGGGCTTCCCAAAGAACCCCAATCCACATTATTATAAAGTTTAATTAAAAAAATAGGAGATTAAAATTATGATGCCAGTAAGAAGATCACAGAATTGGTTACCAAGTATTTTCAATGAATTTTTGAGTAACGAATGGATGGATAAAGCAAACGTAACTTCGCCCTCCATTAACGTCATTGAAAGCGAAAAAGAATTTAAAGTTGAAGTTGCCGCACCGGGTATGACCAAAGAAGATTTCAATGTCCGGGTAGATGAAGATGACAATCTGGTCATCACGATGGAAAAGAGAAATGAGAACAAGGAAGAAAAGAAAGAAGGACGTTACCTGCGTCGTGAGTTTTCATACTCTAAATTCCAGCAAACAATGATATTACCTGATAACGTGGAAAAAGACAACATTACCGCTCAGGTTGAACATGGTGTATTAAACATCACAATTCCAAAATTATCGGAAGAAGAAGTAAAGAAAGCACAACGCGTGATCGAAGTGAAATAAGCGGAGAGTAAACGATCGGGTTGATTAGATTAGCGAAAAAAGGTTACTTCAGAAAGATTGAAGTAACCTTTTTCCCTTTACGGTGAAACACTTCCCGGCGTTAAACTTTCTTTCCGACAGGATGGTCTATCAGCATGATCCCTATTCCTTTCACTACCTGTATCTTTACGCCGGGGTCGTCTTGTAGCTTCTTCCTTAGTTTATTGATCATTACATCCAGGCTTCTTGAAGCGTAGTAATCGGTCCCGCCTTTGATATCCCAGTATTTTTCCAGCAATACCGTTCGCTTTACCACCTCGCCTTTGTTAACGCAAAGCTCTTGCAGGATCTGCGCTTCACGGCCGGTCAGTGAGATCGTTTTTGAGGCTTCGAGTTTCAACATTCCATGTTCGGCATCAAGAATAAAATTACCGATCTTTCGCAGATTGTTCTCATTCTTCATGCGGGTGTCGTTTTTCATCTTGATCAATGCCTGGATATGCGCGTGAAGCTCTTCCGGACCAAAAGGCTTTTTGATGTAGTTGTTCGCCCCAAGTTTATAACCTGTCGTAACATCAACAGAGGTTTTGCATCCTGAAATAAACAAAATAGGGGTTTCCTGGTCTCTCTCCCTGATGTATTCAACCATTTCGAATCCATTCATTTTAGGCATTTCCACATCTGTGAGTATTACATCCGGATGATATTCTTTCCACATCTTGATCCCATCTTTCCCATTGTCGGCGGTCAGCACCTCATACCCTCCAATAATGAGCTGTAGCCCATCTTCTATGACGTATCTTAAGTTCTCGTCATCCTCTACCACTAATAGTTTTATCATATTTCTTCAATTAAAATAGGCATGTTTATTGTAAACTCGGTGAATTGGTCTTTAACACTGTCGAGATATACCTCTCCACCATGCGCCCTGATCACACGTTGAACGTAATTAAGCCCCAGTCCGAAGCCGGTGGCTCCTCCTTTTCGGCTTTTTCCCAAAGCCTCAGCCCTTTCAAACTTTTCGAAGATCTTGGTCTGGTCTTTGATGTCGATGCCGAAACCGTTGTCCCTGATCTTAATAATGGTCTGTTTCTTTTCTTGTGTACAAGTGATTCTGATCTCTACACTTTCGTTGGAATACTTGATTGCGTTGTCGATCAGGTTGCTTATCGCCTCTTTCAGGTATTCATATTCGGCATGAACCTTTTCGGTTTCATACTGCGTGACGAATGTGACGGATTTAGTCGCTTTAGCTTCGAACTTTTCGATCAGGTCTTCAATAACCGGGCGTATCTCAATGGTTTGCTTAATGATTTCAATTTTATCCTGCTCCAACTTGGCAATGGTCAATACTTTGTTGGTCAAGGCCAACAAGTGTTGGCTCTCATCGTGTATGATGCTGAAATGCTTATCAATTCTTGCCTGATCGTCTTTCAGTCCACCGCATTGAAGTATGCGGTTGCTCATAATAATGGAAGTGATCGGGCTTTTCATATCATGGATCATGGCGTTGGAGAAGTCCTCCCGTATCCTGGCGATCCTGTTTTGCTTCATAATGATCTGAATCTGATAGGTGATACAGCTTACAACAAAGACCGCCATAATGACGGTAGCGATAAGCAGCAGGCCCATTTGCTGGAAAATGATCCGGTAAGGATTGACAATGATCGCTTCTATGAATTGAGTATTGTCAGCCCGGATGGGAAGCTTCCTATTCTCAATCGTCCCGAACCAAGGGAGATTTAAGTCTTTACTACTTTCAATGATAGAGTCGTTTTCAGTAACTATACGAATAACACTTTCGGCATTTATGCCCTCTTCTTTTAATAGTTCGGAATAGATGGAGTCAAGATCTGCTAAAGATATCTTAGAGCTATATTCAAGAAGAGCTTCTTGAAAATTCCTCAGATTGGCTATTTTTGATGTAGATTCACCTGTATAGTTAATCTCATTAAATGCAAGTAGAGTGCCTTCAGGTATGCTGCTGGCAATGGCCATAAATCTAGAGAATAGTTCTCGTTCAGAAGCATCCAGAAGTAAAGCATTGCTTTTCTCTTCGATGTTCTCTTTAATCAGATTATAGGTGTTGTACAGCCATGATGCCTGTAACAGCACAACAGTTACCAGACCGATAACCGTAAATAGTTTTATACGTGTTTCTTTCATCATTTTGTTGCATGTAGCAAATATAATAATAATCTACTGATAATTAATAACATTATGATAACATTCTTTTCGATACGCTTACTATAACTTTGCCATCATCAAGGAAAAAGAATATACACAATTAAAAATTATAGGTTATGAAAGAGTCTAAGAAAAAAGTGATGATGCAAGAATTATCCAAAGAAGAAGCAACAAACACGTATGGCGGTGCAACTAAGGCATATTTAAACTATGTTGTAATAAATGGTAAGATTGCTATTGTAATGGGAAAAGTCTATTGAGAAAACCTCTTAATAAATAAGGCGGGTACTGCTCCTTGAAAAAAAAGAGTGGTCTCGCCTTATTTGTTTTTTTAAGGAAACAAACGTATATTTGTCTTAAGCAACAAATACACCTCATGTTATTACCGCCTGAATGGTTAGAAAACAGTATTGAATCTTATACCTATCAGCAAACCACACATTCTCAGAGAATCTATTGGATTGCGTTGATAGTTGTTTTGGCGGCTTTAATTTCACTCCCATTTATTTATGTAGATATTTCCGTTCAGGGTAGCGGTGTTGTCCGCCCTATTGCGGAGAAGACCGAAATTAAAGCTCCTGTAACAGAATTAGTGGACTCTGTATATATCCGTGAAGGGGCTACAGTGAACAAAGGAGATATCATCTTAACATTCAGGACAAGTAATTCGGACTATAAGATCGCTTATCAATCAAACCGCCTGACCGATTATGAATCACATCTGGCCGATTTGAATTATTTGGCAAAGGGACAAAAGCCTCCGGTTTTTTCTTCTCCCGTTCGCCGGCAACAATACACCTATTATATTAAGCGTCAGGCGGAACTAAGTACTTCCGTGGCTCAGGCGGAAAGAGAATATTACAGGAATAGATCCCTGTTCGAGAAGAAAGTTATATCTGAAGAGGAGTATGACAAGTATTACTATCAATACGAAAGCCGGAAAAACGAACAGATCTCTTTTACCGAAAGCCAGCTAAGCTCCTGGCAAACCGATTTGAATACTTATCGGAACTCCAGGAATGAAATGAGCTCTTCATTGAAGCAGGAGGTGAAAGACAAGGACTTGTATGTTGTACAAAGCCCTGTGAGTGGAACCATCGATCAGTTCTTCGGGATCTACCGGGGGAGCAGCATACAGGCAGGTCAACTGCTGGCCGTAGTCAGTCCGGATTCCACGCTATGTTTTGAAGTTTATGTTTCGCCACGAAATATTGGATATATCGATTTGGGTATGCCTGTGAATGTGCAAGTCAGTTCTTTCAATTATAATGAGTGGGGAACTATCGGCGGGAGGGTCAGGGAGATCTCTTCCGATTTCCTGGCCGACTCCCAAGGGAACGCTTATTACAAAGTAAAGTGCGACATGGAGAAGGATTACCTGGAGCTGAAGAACGGCAGGAAAGGTAAACTGAAAAAAGGAATGACAGTTAGCGTCCATTTTATGATAACCCGTAAGTCACTATTCAACCTTCTCTATCAGCAATTGGATGATTGGGTAAATCCGGCACGTTATGAGGAAGGGCTTGTGACCGATAAAAGCTAAAGAAAAAGAGAACATAAAATGAGTCACAAGAAAAGAATTAAGATCAAGCAGCATGATATCACAGACTGTGGCGCAGCTTGCCTGGCTTCAGTCTGTGCGCATTACGGGCTGCTTTTCCCGGTATCTCGGATCAAGCAATATGCTTTTACAAACCAAAAAGGAACAAACGTTCAGGGAATGATCGAAGCAGCGGGCAAATTGGGATTTGCCGCCAAAGGAGTGAAAACATGCTACGAAGCTCTGTATACTATTGTTCCGCAGCCTTCCATTGCGCATGTAGTACTGAAAGAAGAGTTGCATCATTTTGTTGTAGTCTACAAGGCTACGGGAAAGCAGATCACCTATATGGATCCTGCTGATGGGTGCGTACATAAAAAAAGCAGCGAAGAATTCGAGCAGGAATGGAGTGGTATATTGGTCATACTGGAACCCGGAATAACCTTCAGGAAAGGAAACATGAAGAAAAGTAACTTTTCCAAGTTCCTTTCGTTGCTTATGCCCAATAAAAGCATGATGATCCAGACACTGTTCGGAGCATTGGTATTTAGTATCTTAGGCTTGTCCACCTCTATCTATGTAGGTAAGATCACGGATTACGTGCTGGTCGATAAGAATGTGAACCTCTTGAACCTGATGGGTGTCATTATGATCATCATCCTGTTGCTACGTACATTTATCGGTTCCATGAAGAGTATCCTGACGCTGAAAACCGGACAACGGATAGATGCGGCTTTGATCCTGGGATATTATAAGCACTTGTTGACCCTGCCGCAGCAATTCTTCGATACGATGCGGGTAGGAGAGATCATCTCGCGTGTGAATGATGCCGTGAAGATCCGGGACTTCATCAACAACGTGTCTCTCGACCTGGTCGTGAACATGATGATCCTCTTTTTCTCTTTCTGCCTGATGTTTGTCTATTCGTGGGAGTTGACGTTGGTCACGATGTTCTCCATACCTTTATTCATTATCATCTATTGGTTCTTCAATCGTCTGAACCGCAAATACCAACGAGGGATCATGGAAAGCGCCGCCGATCTTGAATCGCAGTTGGTCGAATCCATCCAGGCCATTTCTACTATCAAGTGTTTTGGTATTGAGAAATATGCCAACCTGAAAACCGAATCGCGCTTCGTGCATCTCCTGCGGAATACATATCGCAGTATCTATGGCTATATCATGGCGGAAGGAGGAATTCAGTTCGTTTCTACCGGAATGACCATCGCCGTTCTATGGGTGGGTAGTATGCTTGTTATCGGCCAGGAACTGACTCCGGGTGCGCTGATCGTTTTCTACTCTCTTATCAGTTATGTATTAAGCCCGATAGGTTCATTGATCACCGCCAATCAGAATGTCCAGGACGCATTGATCGCCTCCGACCGCCTGTTCCAGATTATGGACCTTGAAAGGGAAGAAGATGATTCGCGGAAACTGGAACTGGAAGCGGATATGATCGGCGATATCATCTTCGAAGACGTGAATTTCCGTTATGGCACCCACAAAGAGGTTTTCCATTCGCTTAACCTACGGATCGCTAAGGGAAAGACTACGGCTGTGATCGGGGGGAGCGGTTCGGGTAAAACTACGCTGGTATCCATTCTGCAACATATTTATCCGATAGGATCCGGACGGGTGAAGATAGGTAATTACGATGTAGCCCAGATCACGAATGAAAGTTTGCGTAAGCGTATCGGAACAGTGCCGCAACAAATTGAACTGTTTGCCGGATCGGTCGTTGAGAATATTGCTCTGGGTGATTTGCAACCTGACATGAAACGGATCGTGTCGCTTGTTGAGCGACTCGGGCTGACCGGGTTTATCGAAAAACTGCCGAAAGGGTATCTGACGTATATCGGTGAGCGTGGAGTATCGCTTTCGGGTGGCGAACGGCAACGGATTGCCATTGCCCGCGCTTTATATAAGGAGCCGGATATCCTGATCTTTGATGAGGCGACATCTTCTTTGGATTCTATTGCCGAACGTTATGTTAAACAGACGCTCGCTCATTTGGTTAAGCAAGGGAAGACTGTTATCGTTATCGCTCATAGATTAAGTACGATCAAAAACGCAGACGCGATAGTAGTCCTCAGTGACGGTCAAGTCGTAGAGACTGGTACGCACGATACTTTATGTAAGGCCAACGGAGTGTATAGCCGTTTTTGGAATGAACAACTGGAATGAACAACGTGAACGCCCTGTTCATCGGGAATAAAGGATGAAGGCGAGAAATTCGTGTTCCTTTCACTGTATCAATCCTGTCCGAAGCCGATGTAAAACTTTCGCCATGCGCATGAC
>JAIRKY010000141.1 GCA_031259755.1 Mediterranea sp. (in: CFB group bacteria)
TTTAACATATATATCTGGTATGCGCGCGTGCGCGTATATTCTTTATTTTTATCGACCTTTTTGTGTTACACACTATAGGAGGTAGGTCCTACCCTCTAACCTCAATTTTGTTACACACACAAAAAAAATAAAAAGAGATATATACACGTACACATATGCGCGCGCGAAGCTCTTCATTGAAAATTATTAAAAGTTTCAGGATAAAAGAGCGATTGTATAGATAATCAAGCTGTTAGCACACTGGAAAACAATAGAAGAATAACTCAACGTAATAATTCAATAACTCAACGTAATAATTCAATATCTCGACGTAATAATTCAATAAGTCAACGTAATAATTCAATAAGTCAACGACTTATTTGAATATTACATCGAGTTATGATGAGAATAAAACGAATGAGACTTTTTCGTGGAAAATCGCTTGGAATGATTATGAATTTTCCATAACTTGCCGCCGTTTATCAGTTAAGTCGGGTGCGTAAGCCTTTTTATTCATCTTACTTAAGTCATGCAGCATTACGAATGAAGAAAGAAACCTATTCACAAGCGATGGAACGCTTGGAAAAGATCGTTGGTCAGATCGACAACAATGAATTAGAGATCGACGCGTTGAGCGAGAAGATCAAGGAAGCCAATGAGATCATCGCTTTTTGCTCGGCGAAGTTAACCAAAGTCGATGCGGAGGTCGAAAAATTACTGAAAGAAAAGCAGCAGTCTGAGGAATAAAACGTACTTTTGCCTTTTCTTAATGTGAGATAATAATATATGCCGATATGAAAGAAAAAATAGATTGGTCGGATCTGTCGTTTGGCTATATGCCGACAGACTACAACGTGAGAATCAACTATCGCAATGGCGAGTGGGGGATTTTGGAAATAAGCAGCAGTGAGTACATCAATATGCATATGGCCGCGACTTGTCTTCATTATGGACAGGAATCTTTCGAAGGATTGAAAGCGTTCCGTGGTAAGGATGGTAAGATCCGCATATTCCGTATGCGTGAGAACGCAAAGCGTATGCAACTGTCATGCGAAGGCATTATGATGGCCAAATTGCCTACGGAACGTTTCGAAGAAGCCGTACTTAAGGCGGTAAAGTTGAACGAGCGTTTTGTCCCTCCTTACGAAAGCGGCGCTTCTCTTTATATCCGTCCGTTATTGATCGGTATGGGAGCGCAGGTTGGCGTGAAACCCGCATCAGAATATATGTTTCTTATTTTTGTAACTCCTGTAGGGCCTTATTTTAAAGCCGGATTCAAACCTACCCCGTATGCGATCTTAAGAGATTATGACCGTGTAGCTCCTTTGGGAACAGGACGTTTCAAGATCGGCGGCAACTATGCGGCGAGTTTGGTTGCCGGCGATGAAGCGCACCGGTTGGGATATTCGGCCGTATTGTATTTGGATGCGAAAGAAAAGAAATACATAGACGAATGTGGCCCGGCCAACTTCTTCGGCATTCGTGGTAACGCTTATATCACCCCGAAATCAGATTCGATCCTTCCGTCCGTCACCAATAACAGTTTGATGACACTGGCCGGGGACTTGGGAATGACGGTAGAATGTCGTCCCGTAACGGTTGATGAACTGGAAACTTTTGACGAGGCCGGCGCTTGCGGCACGGCCGCCGTGATAAGCCCGGTAGAGCGGATTGACGACCTCGACAAAAAAAGATCATATATATTCAGCAAAAACGGTGAAGCCGGCCCGGTGTGTACCAACCTGTACAATAAACTAAGGGCGATCCAGTATGGCGATGAACCGGACGTGTATGGCTGGGTGACGATCGTAGAATAAGAACATATCGATGGGAAAGAATAAACTACAGAAGTTTGCCGATATGGCAGGCTATCCTCATGTGTTTGAGTATCCGTATGCTGTAGCGAATCATGTTCCGTTCGAGATGAGAGGCAAATGGGGGGAGGTATTCTTTAAAAACGGAAATCCGGTCGTATTGGAGTTGGGATGCGGCAGAGGAGAATATACCGTTGGCCTGGGCAAGATGTTTCCGGATAAGAACTTCATTGCGGTAGATATTAAAGGCGCCCGCATGTGGAGCGGCGCTACAACGTCATTAGAGGCCGGCATGAAGAATGTGGCTTTTCTTCGTACCCAGATCGAAATGATAGATCATTTTTTCGCCGAGAACGAAGTAAGTGAGATCTGGCTTACCTTCCCTGACCCGCAAATGAAGAAAGCGACCAAACGGCTTACTTCCACATACTTCATGGAGCGTTACCGCCGTTTCGTCAAACCCGATGGAATCATACATGTAAAGACGGATAGCAACTTTATGTTTACCTACACCAGATACGTGATAGAAGAGAACAAGTTTCCCGTAGCGTTCATGACCGAAGATTTATATAACTCTGATCCGGTAGATGACATATTGGGAATTAAAACCTATTATGAACAACAATGGTTAGACCGGGGGTTAAGTATAAAATATATCCGGTTCCTTTTGCCGCAAGGTACGGAATTGAAAGAACCCGGCGCAGAGATCGAACCGGACCCGTATCGTAGCTATAACCGTAGCAAAAGAACGTAAGAACTCAAATGACTTTATATCCTAAACTCATACTCGACGCGCTGGGAACCGTGCGCTATCCCGGTACCGGAAAGAATCTGACCGAGGCCGGTATGGTGGATGACGATATGCGAATCGACGGCATGAAAGTCTCTTTCTCCCTGATCTTTGAGAAACCCACCGATCCGTTTATCAAATCTGTTGTTAAGGCAGCGGAGGTCGCGATCCTGACATACGTAGGCCGTGAGGTGGAGATCAAAGGGAATATCGCTGTGAAAACCAGGCAGACCCCGCGCCCTGAAATTGGGAAACTATTGCCTCAGGTGAAGCATATTCTTGGGATATCCTCCGGTAAGGGAGGAGTAGGGAAATCTACGGTAGCGGCTAACCTGGCTGTCGCCTTGGCGAAGATGAGCTATAAAGTGGGACTGCTCGATGCTGATATTTTCGGCCCCTCCATGCCCAAAATGTTCCAAGTGGAGAATGTCCGTCCTTATGCCGAACAGATCGACGGCCGGGACATGATCATACCTGTTGAAAAGTATGGAGTGAGGCTGCTTTCCATTGGTTTTTTTGTGGAGCCCGATCAGGCTACGCTTTGGCGTGGAGGAATGGCCGGCAATGCGTTGAAGCAATTGATCGGCGACGCGGCTTGGGGAGAATTGGATTATTTCCTGATCGACCTTCCTCCCGGGACAAGCGATATTCACCTGACCATTGTACAAACGTTGGCCCTGACCGGAGCGATCGTAGTGAGTACGCCACAAGACGTTGCTTTAGCCGATGCCCGCAAAGGTATCAATATGTTCACGAATGAGAAAGTAAACGTTCCCATACTGGGATTGATCGAGAACATGTCCTGGTTCACACCGGCCGAACTGCCGGAAAACAGATATTATATCTTTGGTAAAGATGGGGCGAAAAGACTGGCGGAAGAGATGTGTGTCCCGTTGTTGGGGCAGATCCCTTTGGTACAACGTATCCGTGAAGGGGCTGATGATGGCCGGCCTGTTGTTTTGGATGAAACGTCCGTCACAGGACAGGCGTTTATGCGGTTGGCGGAAAATGTAGTCCGCCAGGTGAACTACCGGAACGAGACTATGGGCCCGACAAAGATCGTCGATGTTCGCAAATCCCGGCCTCATCGCTAACAAAGCTGATTTTTAGCAAGTTACAAAATCAACACCCAATTTTACACCCTAAAAGGTTGAAATCGGGTGTTTTGTTTTTATATCTTTTGTGTAGAGATAGCATTCCCTTTTTGATATTCATCCTTTAGCATAGAATAGTACAACCGACTCACATATTTCCCATCCATAAAAAAGAAATCGCGCAAAGTTCCTTCGTATGTGAAATTACATTTTCTGATAACTCCTTGTGAGGCAATATTACTTTCTTTGTGACAAACCTGTACTTTATGGAAGTTTAT
>JAIRKY010000144.1 GCA_031259755.1 Mediterranea sp. (in: CFB group bacteria)
CGCCGCGCCGGGCTTTTGCCCACCAATACGCCCACAACCTGGTGTCCTTCGCGAAGCAACTTCTCGCGCAACGAAATGGCCTGGGTCAGGTGCCCCCGTCCTTCACCTTGAATAATAAACAGTATTTTCATAAGCACAACCCGCTATTCGTTCATATGATCTTGCCATTCATGCCGCAAAGTAAACCTTTTGCTGTTACAGCGCCAATACAACAGGATGAAAAGCCTGTTTAATTTCGTCCGGCGGCGAAGAGTTCCTTCCTGTCATCGCTTAAAGATTTTGAGGAAGAACGATAATCATTTTGACACATTGATATTCAGACGCGCCTGTATTGCGTTATTTGCGGGCAACTGTACCGCCGGACGAAAAGAACGCAAAAGAAACGCGTTTTGAAAACTCAGACAGACAGCAAAAAGCGGTAGAGATGAGCGTTTTGTTTCTATTCTGCGCTATTTACTTTCCTTTTATTCTCATTATAATGATCCGTACGTTATATTGTCAGTTTCAAAACGATCGGATATTGAACGCTTATAGAGAAAATATCATCAAAAGCGGGGCGAATTATGAGCTTCCGAACAGAAAAACAAACTTTTCCGAACGGAAGAGTAAACTTCGCTCAACGGAAGAACAAACTTTTCTGAGCGGAAGAGTAAACTTTACTCAGCGGGAGAACAAACTTTTCTGAACGGGAGAAGATACTTTTCTGTACGGAAAAACGAATTTCGCCGTACATTAAAGATTAATTAACGGTCTTTTAACAAGCCTTGACTCCCAGAACACGTTTTTTTCAGCAGTCCGCGTCAGTAAATTTTTCCGTTTTGGTGTCATTATGTAAGCATTGATGCGTTATTCCCGGCTTTTGGCTTCCGGATGATCACGCGATATTTATTCTGTTGCGTATCATAAACCGACCTTTTCATTATCTTTGTATCCCGTATCCGGAAACAATCATATCCGAATATAAATAACCGGTATCACACATTATCATTCATTAAAGGAATATACCACACATTATGGAATACAATTTCAGGGAGATCGAAAAGAAGTGGCAAAAAAGATGGGTAGACGAAAAGACTTACCGGGTAACGGAGGATCACGCGAAGCCGAAATTCTACGTTCTCAACATGTTTCCCTACCCATCGGGAGCCGGATTGCACGTCGGACATCCATTGGGATACATCGGATCGGACATTTACGCGCGTTACAAACGCCTCCGGGGTTTCAACGTGCTCAATCCGATGGGATACGACGCCTACGGCCTGCCTGCCGAACAATATGCTATCCAAACCGGACAACACCCGGCTATCACTACGGAAGAGAACATCGAACGTTATCGCGAACAGTTGGACAAAATAGGGTTCTCTTTCGACTGGAACCGCGAGATCCGGACGTGCGATCCCGCATATTACAAGTGGACGCAATGGGCATTCGCCAGGATGTTCAACAGTTACTATTGCAACGACGCGAAACAAGCCCGCCCGATCGGCGAACTGATCGAAGCGTTCGGACGTGAAGGCTCGAAAGGCCTTCATGTAGCGCGCAGCGAAGAGATGGAGTTCACCGCCGGGGAGTGGAAAGCTTTCGACGATAAAAAGAAGCAGGAAGCGCTGATGAACTATCGCATGGCTTACCTGGGCTATACGATGGTCAACTGGTGCGAAGGGTTAGGCACGGTACTGGCCAATGACGAGGTGATCGACGGGCTTTCGGTGCGCGGCGGGTTTCCTGTGGTTCAAAAGATAATGCGGCAGTGGTGTCTGCGTGTATCGGCCTATGCACAACGCTTGTTG
The DNA here is from genome assembly GCA_031259755.1 of Mediterranea sp. (in: CFB group bacteria). Taxonomy (GTDB): domain Bacteria; phylum Bacteroidota; class Bacteroidia; order Bacteroidales; family Bacteroidaceae; genus Bacteroides. The sequence continues at coordinate 1,791 of JAIRKY010000144.1, forward strand.
GACGGATTGGAGGGTATCGACTGGACGGAATCGCTGAAAGAGACGCAACGCAACTGGATCGGTCGCAGCGAAGGCGCCGAAATGCTGTTCAAGGTAAAAGACGCGGATACGGGATTTACCATATTCACTACCCGCGCCGATACGGTGTTCGGCGTTACTTTTATGGTGCTGGCGCCCGAAAGCGAACTTGTTGCACGACTGACCACGCCGGAACGAAAAGCGGAAGTGGACGCTTATCTGCAACGTACGAAGAAGCGTACCGAGCGCGACCGCATTGCCGATCGCAGCGTAAGCGGCGTCTTTTCGGGAAGCTATGCGATCAATCCGCTGACGAACGAAACAATTCCGATATGGATCAGCGACTATGTTCTATCCGGATACGGTACGGGCGCCATCATGGCTGTGCCGGCGCACGACAGCCGCGACTACGCGTTCGCTAAACACTTCGGACTGGAAATCCGCCCGCTGATCGAAGGTTGCGATATCGCCGTGGAGAGTTTCGACGCCAAAGAGGGTATCCTGATGAACTCGCCCCGCCCGGGCGCTCCCGAAGGCGGGTTGGTCTTGAACGGACTGACCGTGAAAGAAGCGATAGATAAAACCAGACGATACATTTCCGAGACCGGACTGGGAAAAGTGAAAGTAAACTATCGCCTCCGCGATGCGATCTTCTCCCGTCAACGCTACTGGGGAGAGCCGTTTCCGGTGTATTACAAGGACGATATGCCTTACGTGATCGACGAAGCGTGTTTGCCTCTGGAGCTTCCCGAAGTAGATAAGTACTTACCTGCCGAAACCGGAGAACCGCCGCTGGGCAACGCTACAAACTGGGCGTGGGACACGGCCGGCAAAAAGGTGGTCGACAAAAACAGGATAGACCATGTTACGGTATTTCCGCTGGAACTGAATACGATGCCGGGATTCGCGGGTTCTTCGGCTTATTATCTGCGTTACATGGATCCCGGAAATAATGATCGCCTGGTGGCGCCGGATATCATCGGCTACTGGGAAAACGTGGATCTGTATGTGGGTGGTACGGAGCATGCTACCGGTCATCTGATCTACTCGCGTTTCTGGAATAAATTCCTGTTTGACATGGGCGTAGCCATTAAGGAAGAACCTTTCCGGAAGCTGATCAACCAAGGTATGATCCAAGGCCGCAGCAACTTTGTTTACCGCATCAGGAATACCAACACGTTCGTATCGCTACATAAAAAAGAGGGGTACGATGTGACTCCGTTACATGTCGACGTAAACATCGTATCGAACGATGCGCTCGATGTTGAAGCTTTCAAAGCATGGCGGCCCGAATTCGCCTGCGCTGAGTTTATCTTCGAAGATAACGGCGAATACATCTGCGGCTGGGCCGTCGAAAAGATGAGTAAATCTATGTTCAACGTTGTAAATCCGGACGTCATCGTAGAAAGATACGGGGCGGATACGCTACGTATGTACGAGATGTTTCTTGGGCCGCTGGAACAATCCAAACCCTGGGACACGAATGGCATCGACGGGGTGTACCGTTTCATACGCAAGTTCTGGTCACTGTTCTACGGCCGTACGGGGGAATACTTAGTAACCGGCGAACCGGCTTCCAAAGATGAATTGAAATCGTTGCACAAACTTATCAAAAAGGTAACGGGAGATATCGAGCAGTTCTCGTTCAATACTTCGATAAGCGCCTTTATGATCTGCGTAAACGAATTGTTCACACTGAGGTGCAGCAAGAAAGAGATATTGGATCCGTTCATCATCACGCTTTCTCCGTTCGCGCCTCATATCTGTGAGGAACTGTGGGAGACTTTGGGTCACGGACAGTCGGTTTTCGACGCCGGGTGGCCGGCATATAACGAGGAATACCTGAAAGAAGATGTAGTAAACTATACCATCTCTTTCAACGGTAAAGCGCGTTTCAGTATTGAATTCGCCGCCGATGCGACGAACGAAAATATTCAAGCTACCGTACTGAATGATGAACGTTCGCAAAAATGGATGGAAGGAAAAGACCCCAGAAAGGTAATTATCGTACCGAAGAAAATAGTTAATGTCGTCATCTAAATAAATAAGTCCATGTATAAACCTACTAAATCTGATGTTTTACGTGAATTCAGAGACTTGATCTTTATCATATTCGGACTCTGTTGTTACGCGATGGGTTGGGCGGCTTTCCTGCTGCCTTATCAAATAACCACAGGGGGTGTTACGGGTATCTCGGCTATCATTTTCTATGCCACGGGATTCCCTTTGCAATACAGTTATTTCATTATGAACGCCGTGCTCATAGCGTTTTCTATAAAAATACTGGGCGCCAGGTTTACCGTAAAGACTGCTTTCGCGATCTTTACGCTTACGTTCCTTTTAGGATTCTTTCAGCAGGTCATAGGAGATACGAAGATCATCGGCGAAGGACAGGAATTTATGGCATGTATAGTGGGGGCGGCATTATGCGGGATCGGACTGGGCATCGTGTTTGTCAACAACGGAAGCACCGGAGGGACGGATATCATCGCCGCCGTGGTCAATAAATACCGCGACATAACATTCGGCCGCATGATACTGTACTGCGATATCATCATCATTTCCTCGTGTTATTTCGTGTTCGAGGACTGGAAAAGGGTGGTCTTCGGTTTTGTGACGTTGATCGTCATCAGCTATATTCTGGATATGGTGATCAACAGTGCGCGCCAGTCGGTTCAATTCCTTATCTTCTCGAAAGAGTATCAGAAGATCGCCGATCGCATCATCTCGGATACTCACCGCGGAGTAACCGTTCTGGACGGTACCGGATGGTACAGTAAAAACGATGTGAAGGTGCTTGTTGTATTAGCCAAGAAAAGCCAGTCGGTAAACATATTCCGGTTGGTCAAAGATGTCGATCCCAATGCTTTTATATCTCAAAGTTCGGTCATCGGAGTCTATGGCGAAGGGTTCGACCGTATAAAAGTAAAGTGATTATGAAACAAAAGATTGTTTTCGCTACCAACAACTTATATAAGTTGAAAGAAGTATCACAAATACTGGGAGACAAGATAGAAGTATTATCCCTTAAAGACCTCCATTGTGATGTGGACATCCCCGAAACAGCCGATACGCTGGAAGGAAACGCGCTGCTTAAAGCGCAATACATCAACAAAAACTATGGGCTTGATGCTTTTGCCGACGATACGGGCCTCGAAATAGAAGCGCTGAACAACGAACCGGGCATTTACTCCGCACGTTACGCAGGCGAAGGTAAAAGCGATCAGGCCAATATGCTGAAAGTACTCAGGAAACTGGAAGGCGTGGGTAATCGCAACGCGCGATTCCGTACTGTCATCGCACTCATTATGGACTGCAAAACACATCTTTTCGAAGGGGTTATCAAAGGAACGATCATCGGAGAGAAAAGGGGGGAAGCTGGTTTCGGATACGACCCGATATTCGTACCCGAAGGATATGATAAAACCTTTGCGGAACTCGGCAATGATATAAAGAATGATATCAGCCACCGGGCTAAAGCGGTTAAAGAGCTAAGCGATTTTTTAACGGCAAAGCTCCACTGCCGGATCTAAACAAGAAAGGACGGTAAAGTTTGAGCATGGCTCTCACTTTACCGTCCCTTCATATATATCTATATCTATGTAACTTACTGAACTGCGAAACAGGCTATTCCGCAGGAGCGACTTCGTCTTTGGTCAGTTCTCTGTAAATTACGGCATAACAACCCAAACTGGAAACAATCAACACCAAATATAGAATTATAGCCAATAAAATACCAACATAAGGAACAAGAACTAAAGCGTATAACAGAATACAGGAAACTATATACAAAATCAAACACACGAAGAAGATCGTCCACTTGTATCCGTAAGTAGCTTTGTTACTCTGTATCAATGCATCACTTGGAGAAACGCCTTTATCCAACAGAATATAAATAGCCAAGGACCAACTGATAACAATGACATAAGCAGGAATGACCATAAAGAGGAAAGCCGGTATAATAGACATGAGCATCAAACCTATCAGATTGAAATACTCACCCATATATTTTCGATACTTCGCACCGAAAATAAAAGTTGGAGAAATAACTTTTCCTTTACTTAATTCAATAGGAATAGTAGTTATAGCTATTGTCGTACCTACGTTCAAATAGGGAATCCAAATAGTGATAAGCCACAATAACGTAGCCCCTAACAAAGAAAGCGAATTCTTCAAACCGATGCCAATTCCTTCCCGAATTACACCACCAACAGTAATTTTTCTCACTACATTCATAATATACTTAAATTAAATTATAAAACTCAATTGCAAATATATAGGTTTTATTCAATATACTAATTGTAATACGAATATTAATTGTAAGTACATGCCATTATAAACCCAACTTCTCGGATATATCCAACATCCGCCTGATGGGTTTCACAGCTTCTTTCGCAATTTCAGGATCAACCGTTATCTCCGGAAACTCATATTTCATACAATTATAAAGTTTCTCCAGCGTATTCAACCGCATAAAGCTACACTCGTTGCATGCACAGGTACTATCGTTAGGAGGCGCCGGAATAAACGTTTTATCGGGCGCTTGTTTCTGCATTTCATGTAAGATACCCGATTCGGTTGCTACAATAAACGCCTTGGCATTGCTCTTCGTGGCAAACTTCAAAAGAGCAGCCGTAGAACCTATATGATCCGCCAGCTTCAAAACCGTGCTTTTACATTCCGGATGAGCAAGCGTCAAAGCATCAGGATGTTCAGCTTTCAGTTCTACTATCTTTTCTACGGAAAACTGTTCGTGTACATGGCAGGCGCCATCCCAAAGCAACATATTCCGGTTCGTAATCGAGTTGATATAGTTTCCCAGATTCCGATCCGGTCCAAAGATGATTTTCTCATCTTCGGGAAAACTTTCCACGATCTGCCGGGCATTGGTAGAAGTCACCACCACATCCGTCACCGCCTTAACCGCAGCGGTCGTGTTTACGTAAGATATAACGGTATATCCGGGGTGTTCTTTGACGAATTGCGCAAACTTGTCGGAAGGGCAACTGTCGGCCAACGAACAACCGGCGTTCAGATCCGGAATAAGTACCTTCTTATCCGGGCAAAGCACCTTCGCCGTTTCGCCCATAAAATGAACACCACACAGTACAATGATATCAGCAGTTGTTTTTGCCGCCCATTGAGCCAGCGCCAGGCTGTCTCCAACATAATCGGCTATGTCTTGTATCTCGCCCGTTTGGTAGTAATGAGCCAGAATAACAACGTTTTTCTGTTTCCTGAGTTGATCGATCGCCACCTTCAGGTCAATGTTCTTGTCCACCGGCTCATTGACGAAACCGGTTTTCAACCATTCCTCTCTTTTCATTATTAAATTATTTATTCTTTAGTTCAAAAGTGAAATCCATGGTGATGATAATAGCCTGTTAATGATGTTATTAATTTTAGCTTGTTTTTCTTGCTTTTTAATATATTAGTCTTTGGATCGTAGTTATAAGTTTGGTATTAACAAGATGAAATAGTTTTTATCCATTGATTATCAGGCGCTATTATATGGTTTCAACCATCTGTTGACAGGATGCAAAGTTAAAAACTTTATGGTGTAAACACTCTGTTTGAAGTTTAAAAAAGCGTTTAATATACAATTGAAAGTTCCTGTAAAGTTTCTTGGATTGTTCATTCCTTAATGGTTTATGCATAATAACTAAATTCCAAAATATCCGGCGATGATTTCTTTGAAAGGTTATGAATAAGTTTTTCACTGCATTTCACAGACCTTTCCACAGAACAGCGTACTTTTGTATAAAACTTCAAGACCATGCGTAAACTGAAAATAACCGAACTGAACAGAATAATGCCTGAAGAATTTAAAAAGGCTCGTAAATTGCCTTTGGTAGTAGTATTGGATAATATCCGGAGTCTTCATAATATAGGTTCGGTATTTCGTATGTCCGATGCTTTTTGTATTGAACGCATTTATTTATGCGGCATTACTGCCACTCCTCCGCATCCTGAAATGCACAAAACGGCATTAGGCGCGGAATTTACGGTCAACTGGAAATATGTGAAAAATACAGTTGATGCTGTTGAAGAACTCAAGCAGGAAGGATATATGATTTATTCGGTAGAACAAACCGAAGGGAGCGTAATGCTTAATGAACTTGCTTTAGAAGAATCTAAAAAGTATGTCATAGTTATGGGGAATGAAGTAAAAGGGGTGAAACAGGAAGTCATTGATCATTCTCATGGGTGTATTGAAATACCTCAATACGGAACTAAACATTCACTGAATGTATCGGTTGCCGCCGGGATAGTGATATGGGAAATCTTTAATAAGTTGAAAGTTACAATTTAAAGAAAGCTACAATTTTAAAAAACGGTATAAATCTAACTTGGTGATAGATTTATACCGTTTCACATATTACTTAGCTAAATTAGCCACTGCGGCAGCCATAGTGGCGACAGATGCCGCGGAAGTCGTAAAACCCAGGATCGTAGATAAAACCTCAAGTCCCTTGCTTTCCTTTTTAGAAGGTACAATG
>JAIRKY010000042.1 GCA_031259755.1 Mediterranea sp. (in: CFB group bacteria)
CTGCCTGCTGCCTCAAACCATATCCGGAAATACGGTTACTACTGACGTGACGTTTCGGATATATGATGTCAGCTACACCATCCGGAAGTATATACCGGCGGGCCAATGGGAAGCCGGCGGGCATTACCATTACGTCTTCAACGTGGATGTAGACGACAAAGTCTGGAACTTCGCACACACCGACGCTATAGAAACATTCACCGCGCCCCAGGACGGAACATACCGGATCGATGTTTGGGGAGGAGAAGGCGGAGGAGTAATAAGTTCTGGCGGTAGCTTAAGTTCAGGTCGTTTAGGTAACTACGCCGGTGGGGATATAGAACTGAAAGAAAACGATGTCTTGTACGTATGTGTCGGCAGCAAGGCAGTCGATACCGATTATAAGACTAGAGGCGCCATAGGGAAAAACCCCGGTGGTGGTAGCGGTGGTTTGGGAGGGCCAAATGCTACTAATGAACCTGTTCCAAGTGGTGGCTCAGGCGGAGCGGCTTCCGATGTGCGGACTTCAAACACAGATATCTCAGGCATAAATCTGGAGCTGGACGAAAATAAAACTGTCGATACCCGTATCATCGTAGCCGGTGGCGGCGGTGGAAAAGGTCAACGAAATAATGTGAATTCCGGCGGGCAGGCCGGAGCCAATGGAGCGAATGGAGGTACCGGAGATGCGGGAGGTCCAGCAACGAATTCGGGTCACGGCGGTGGTGGCGGTTACCGGGGAGGTAACGGCGGCTCCGGCCAAAGCCAACAAGGCAACTCCGGCCTCAACTACGTGGATGGAAGCAGATTCACCAACATTGTCCAGTATGAGGGCGTACGTAGCGGCGACGGACTGGTAAGTATTACCCTGTTACCGATTTGAAAAAGGCTTGCCCGCCGTGCTTGCCGTATGTATGGCTACGCGCGGATAACACTTTTGGTTGGGAAATAAGATCTCAAGTTGTGACTTGAACGCCGTTGCAACGAAGTCATTTTATTTTCCCAATCTTGGCATTCCCGCAGCCGCATTCATTGCGAATATCCCTTTCCGCTTAGAGCGTATGTCTTCGATCAGATAAAATGCTTTCGGGTCAAAGTCATCAATAATTGTGACTACTTTTTGCTGTACTTTACGGGAAATGACCGTTTCGATGATATCTACTTCGGAAACCGCTCCTTCTCCTCTGATCAGGGTAGATCCCAATCCGTTCTTGTTTAATAGCCGTGTCAGTTCCGTACCGTTTTTCTTGGTATAAATCCGGAACAACTGGAAACCGAAAGCGATCTTATTCTCAACCAGGATGCCCACATAGTTTCCGGTTGCATAACCACCGGCGTATGCCAGATAGGCGATAATGCTATTGGCATGGGAAAATATCTGCGAGATGATCACTACCCAGATAAAGACTTCGAAGAACCCGACTATAGGCGCTTTCGTCCGTTCGCCTTTCGACACGAAAATAATACGCAACGTACCCAAAGTTACATCACAAATACGCCCAAAGAAAATCACTACCGGCAAAAGCCACGGATAAGTATCAAAGATCTCAATCATAATACAGTGTTTTTAATTTATTCGTCCAACCCATTAACGGCAGCAAATATAAGAAGTTCATTTAAAATTCACACCTCAAATATAAAGACAAAACAGGCCTGTTTATCATATATTATGAATATTTACCAAAATAATTATAAGAATCTGATAAACATTCAAATCTATTTCGTATCTTCGCAGCCTGAACAATCGAGTTTATATTGTATCTATCTTCTCAATGTGATGCTCCGTCTTTATCGCGCGGATCTTTTCATCGTCAAAATCGACATCAAAATCAACTGATTTGTTTTTATAGCTTATTTTAAAATAACAGCAAAGTGTGTACGCAATTGTCGCAACATATTTTTGCGTAGATAAAGATTATGACATTTAAAGAATTGAATATTTCAGAACCGATACTAAGTACACTGGAAGAAAAAGGATATCTAAGTCCTACTCCTATACAGGAGCAAGCCATACCATTCGTTTTAAACAAGAAGGATATATTGGGCCTGGCGCAAACCGGAACAGGTAAAACGGCCGCTTTTTCTATCCCTATCATACAACAACTGTATTATAATAAGGAAAGAGAGCGAAAAAGGGAGATCAAAGCCTTGATCCTTACTCCCACACGCGAACTCGCGATCCAGATCAATGAGTGCATAGAGGAATACGCGAAACACACGGGATTACACCATACCATAATATATGGAGGCGTGAACCAGAATGACCAGGTGAATCGCCTGAAAGCGGGTGTTGATATCCTTGTCGCTACCCCCGGACGATTACTGGATCTGCTGAACCAAGGTTACGTCAATCTCCATTCGATTCGCCATTTTGTGCTCGATGAAGCCGACAGGATGTTGGATATGGGTTTTATACATGATATTAAAAAGCTATTGCCTAAACTACCCAAGGAGAAGCAGACCTTGTTGTTTTCGGCGACCATGCCTCAAACAATAGCAACCATGTCACAAACAATCCTGCGGAATCCGGTAAAAGTAGAAGTTACCCCTGTTTCATCAGTAGTCGATACCGTGAAACAATATATTTATTTTGTAGAGAAGAGTGAAAAAAAGGACCTACTTATAAACTTGCTGGTAAAAGATAAAGAGCAATCAGCATTGATCTTTTCCAAAACAAAACACGGAGCGGATAAAATCGCGAAACAACTTTGTAAGGCAGGCATTAACAGTGAGTCCATTCACGGAAATAAATCGCAGAACGCGAGACAACGTGCGCTCAACAATTTCAAGTCAAATAAAACCCGCGTACTGATCGCTACCGATATTGCCGCTCGCGGGATAGATATCGATAAGTTGGAATTGGTCATCAACTACGACCTTCCGGATGTGCCGGAAACGTATGTGCATCGGATCGGACGTACCGGAAGAGCGGGAAATACAGGTACGGCATTAACCTTTTGCGCGGAGTATGAACGACTGATGCTGAAAGACATTCAAAAACTTATCGGGACAAAACTCCTCGTAGCAAATTAAGTATTTACTTTAAATTATAACCCAAATGACAGTAAGGTATGGCCATATCATCTAACAAAAGAGAATTACAAAAGAAGAAAGTAGAAAAAAGACAAGAGAAGCAGAAGCGCAAAGAAAAGCGTAAAGCAAACGGAGGCAGCGGATCATTTGAAGATATGATCGCTTATGTAGACGAAAACGGTATGATCGTCAGTACGCCCCCCGATCCGGTGAAAAAGAAATATGAAGTTGAAGACATTGTTATTTCAACGCCGAAAAAAGAAGATGTAGAAGAGACAGCGCTGGAAGGCCATGTTGAATATTTCAATCCTGACAAAGGATATGGTTTTATAAAGCACGACACTACCGCGTATAAATATTTCTTCCACATCAGCAACGTACCGGCCACTATAAAAGAAGGAAACAAAGTTACGTTCGAATTAGAACGCGGTCAGAAGGGCATGAATGCCGTTAAGGTCACAATCATAAATTGAACATAACGAATATCAATAATTAATTAATTTAGTAAAATGAACATTTATGTATCAAATCTAAGCTTTAACACAAGAAGTGAAAGCTTACATGAATTATTTTCAGAGTACGGAGAAGTAACTTCTTCAAAAATCATCACAGACCGTGAATCCGGCAGATCACGCGGTTTTGGCTTTATAGAAATGGCTGATAACTCGGAAGGGCAAACCGCTATTTCCGAACTTAACGAAACTGAATTCGAAGGCAAAACGATCAATGTAAATGTCGCCCGCCCCAGAGTGGAAAGAGACAACAGAAGTTACAACAATAACCGCGGCGGTAGATGGTAATTGACGAAATGATATTTTGATTATACAAAGGAATCCCAACTGTAAGCCGGTTGGGATCTTTTTTTGCATTAGCCATACGGATAATACGCTCCTGTAAGAACGTATCCTCTTTTACACCAGCTTATTGGTTGCCGGATCCGGAAACAGCACGGTAGACTTAAACTTTTTCGCCTCCTCAAAATCCATGAGGGTGTAAGACATGATGATCACGATGTCGCCCGGTTGAACTTTACGTGCGGCCGCACCATTCAAACATACCTGCCCCGCGCCCCGTTTACCCTTGATGATATAGGTTTCGAAACGCTCACCATTGTTATTATCGACAATCTGAACCTTCTCGCCTGCAATCATGTTGGCGGCATCCATCAGATCTTCGTCAATCGTAATACTACCTATATAATTCAGATTAGCTTCCGTCACACGCACACCATGTAACTTTGATTTCAACACTTCTATCATCATAAGATGGCCTTCTTTTCTTAAATGATCATCGTTCTTTATATTTGATGTTGTCTATCAGACGTACATCACCACAAAACACGGTTATGCAACCAACCACATCATCCGAAACGTCCCAACGCTCCACCGTCTGCAAGGTATTGCCATCTACTATGGCAAAATATTCCAATTGCAATCCGGGAGCGCCGGCAATCGCATCTTCCACAAACTTTTGTGTTTCACATACCGTATGCGAGGATGCAAAGGTACGACTTTTATATAATGTCCGGGATATTTTCAGCGCATTTTCGCGTTCTTGCGCGGAAAGGCGCATATTCCGGCTGCTCATAGCCAGCCCGTCTTCTTCACGGACAACAGGACATCCGATGATATCAATATCAAATTTCATCCGGCGCACCATTTCCCGTACAATCGACAACTGCTGAAAATCCTTTTCGCCAAAATAAGCCCGATGGGGCTTCACAGCGTCAAAAAGTTTACTCACAACCTGGCAGACTCCGTTGAAATGTCCCGGACGATGCGCTCCTTCCATCACCGTGTCCAGCGGAGGATAGCTAAACTCGCGGGTATCGGGAACAGGATACATTTCTTCCACAGAAGGAGCAAAAACGTAAGCAACCCCTATCGGTTTCAGCAATTTACAATCCGCTTCCAACGTCCGGGGATATTTCTTCAAATCTTCCTTATCATTGAATTGAGTCGGATTAACGAAGATACTCACCACAGTCACATCGTTCTCATTGACGCTACACTTCACAAGCGAAGCATGGCCGGCATGCAATGCACCCATTGTCGGAACAAAACCGATGGCCTTTCCTTCTGATCTATCACTCAAAAGTTCCGTTTGCAACTCCTTAATAGTATGTACTATTTTCATTCTTTACCGGGTTTCTGAAACTTACCGCCTGACTAAAACGCTGCAAAATAAACCATAATTTACCATATAAAGAAGGAATAGATTAAATTTATGCAAAAGAATCTTACGCCCGGGCCCAGTCTTTCTTCGATATAGATACTGATTATCAGCGCATTAACAATTCATAAGGAATTATAGAAAGTCGGGACTTGCTTTAATGCCCGTTTTTTTTTATATCTTTGCAGAATATTTACGATAATGTTATGAAAAGGGCGAAGAAAGTTTTATTTATCACGCAAGAAATCATTCCTTACCTTCCAGCGTCAGAAATGGCTAACATCGGAAGATATTTACCACAAACCATACAAGAAAAGGGAAGAGAGATCAGGACCTTTATGCCGAAATGGGGGGATATCAACGAACGAAGGAATCAGTTACACGAAGTGATACGTCTTTCCGGTATGAACCTGATTATTGATGATACCGATCACCCGCTTATCATCAAAGTCGCTTCGATTCAATCCGCCCGGATGCAGATTTATTTCATTGATAATGATGACTACTTTCAGAACCGCCTTCAAACAACAGATGAAAACGGCGTGGAATACAAAGACAACGACGCCAGAGCCATCTTCTATGCCAGAGGCGTCCTTGAAACCGTTAAAAAACTGCGCTGGTGCCCGGACGTCATTCATTGCCACGGTTGGATAAGCGCATTAGCGCCGCTTTATATCAAGAAGGCATATAGCGATGAACCTTCTTTCCGTGACGTAAAAATCGTATTCTCCGTATATGATAAAGATTTCAAGAATAAATTCAACCCTGATTTTGCGGACAAGCTCTTATTGAGGAGTATCACAAAGGAGGATGTTTCGGCGCTTGGCGATAAAGAAGTGGATTATGCGACATTGCTGAAACTTGCCATCGACTACTCTGACGGAGTGATACAAAACAGCGAAACCGTGAATCAGGAAGTTATGGATTATGCACGCCAAAACGGTAAAATAGTCCTTGATTACCAAGAGCCTGACACATACGCCGGCGCTTGCAATGATCTTTACGATCAAGTCTGGAAAACCGGAAATAAATAATATAAACCTAACAATATCAACAACAGATGAAGGCAAAATATTTATGGTTAGCGCTCATTACATTGGTTTTCTCCGGATGTGACGATAATACCGGCGGGCTTGGTTTGGGCATGCTACCCGAATCGGATGAGATTACCGTCGGCACTAAAACGTTCGATGTTATAACAGAATCGGCTGCGTTTGGTTCCGTTTTTGCCAAGACAGATATCGGTTATGTCGGACGATTTACCGATCATGAATACGGATTCGGTAATTATGAAGGCAGCTTCCTTACAGAACTTAACTGTGTGGATGACCTGACATTCCCCCAAGCATACAGTCCCAGCAATAAAGATTCGCTAAACAATATGATAAGTAGTAATATAGATGAATCGTTTGAGTTGGCCCGAATCGTTTTAGGATATTACAATTTCTTTGGAGACTCATTAAGCCCTATGCAAGTGAGCATCTATGAATTGGATAAGAAGAACCTGGGAGAGAATCAGAATCATTATACCGATATCGATCCCAATGAGTTCACTACAAAAACAAAGCTACTCGGCAGAAAATCTTTTTCCGCTGTTGACCTGGCAGATTCCCTCCGCCACGAATCAAAGCACCTGCATCAAGTCAGCATTCCGATCGATGATGAATTGGGTAAGAGGATTATTCGAGAGAATTGGGAGCATCCGGAAAAGTTTAAAGACTCGAAAAATTTCAGAGATGTCTTCAAGGGTTTATATATTATAAATGATATAGGCGAGGGTACTGTGCTTTATATCCAATATGTCCAGCTTGATGTTGTTTACAAAAGCTATCAACTTGATAGCGCCGGAGATATCATGCAGAAACATAACGGTGGCGACTCTATCTATTTAGCTTATCGCTCATTTGCTTCTACCATGGAAGTTATTCAGTCCAACCGGATTCAGAATTCGGACGATGAAATAACAACGAAAGTAGAAGAAACAACACATACTTATCTTAAATCCCCTGCCGGCATATATACCAAAGCGACATTGCCTATAGGAGATCTCATTAATAAAGATAACATAGACCTGGAGCAAGACACGATCAATTCTGTAAAGCTGGTTTTCAATGCTTATTATCACGAGATAAAAAGCGAATATAGCATGAGCCCCCCGGAAAGTGTATTGCTCATCAGAGAAAAAGAGTACAAAGAGTTCTTTGAAAAGAATATGATTCCCAATAGCACAACATCATACATCGCATATTACTCGAACAATCAGTACACTTTCACGAATATAATGCGTCTGGTAACTTCCCTTGCCAAAGAAATGGAAGAAGCAAAGAAGGCGACATCATGGGATGAAAATAAAGAAAAAAAGTGGCTGGAAGAGAATGCCACTGTGGCTATTATTCCGATATCATTGGAAACACAGACCGACTCATACGGGAATGTCACAATCACTAACGTACGACATGATTTAAAACCTGCGTACGTAAGACTGAAGGGTGGACTGAAGGGTGGAGAAGACAATAAACTTAAACTTCAAGTCGTATATTCCCAATTCTACCGGTAAAATCATTCGAAACGCGGATCACACGGATTAATGCAGATTATTTTTCTCACCGTTGATCCGCGTTTCAGAAATCATTCTTCTTTCCAATCTTCTTCATATTCAATATCGTCAGCGTCTTCTTCATCTTCGTTTTCATAGATGAACTCTTCGTCTTCACCCTGCGCTTTTAACTCTTCATGCAGGAGACTCACATCTTTGGAACGATGTACGATACGACTGGCGGCCTCTATTTTATTGCTTTCCCTGTTCAGTTCCTCCCAAAGAATATCTTTTAGAACGGAGATCCCTAAACCGGTCACTGAGGAAATAAACATATACGGAATGCTTTCAGGAAGTGTCGGTTCAATTTCGTCCATCAATTCCTGATCGAGCATATCGCACTTCGTTACAGCAAGTACACGTTGTTTATCAAGCATTTCAGGATTAAACGTACGCAACTCGTTGAGCAATATCTCGTATTCCTTACGAATGTCATCGCTATCGGCAGGAATCATGAACAGCAATAAAGAGTTACGTTCGATATGCCGCAGAAAACGCAATCCAAGTCCGCGCCCTTCACTGGCGCCTTCAATGATACCCGGTATATCGGCCATCACGAATGATTTTCCATCACGGTAGGAAACGATTCCCAAGTTAGGTTCCAGTGTAGTAAACGGGTAATCGGCGATTTTGGGCTTGGCCGCCGAAACGGTAGAAAGCAATGTAGACTTTCCAGCATTGGGGAATCCAACCAACCCGACGTCAGCCAAGACTTTCAATTCCATAATAACTATCATTTCCTGCATTGGTTCACCCGGTTGGGCAAAGCGAGGCGCCTGACGGGTCGCTGTACGGAAATGCCAGTTACCCAATCCACCCCGTCCACCTTTCAGGAGGATAACTTCCTGCCCGTGTTCTGTTACGTCACAGATATATTCACCGGTTTCCGCATGATAAACCACCGTACCGCAAGGCACTTCGATGATCTTGTCGCTACCGTCTTTCCCGAAGCTACGGTTCTTGCTGCCCGACTCTCCGTGACCGGCCATAGCATGACGCTCGTACTTCAGGTGGAGCAACGTCCAATAGTTACGGTTACCACGCAGGATCACATGACCGCCTCGCCCGCCGTCTCCTCCGTCAGGGCCGCCGTTCGGAACATATTTCTCACGCCGCATGTGCGTGGAACCCCGCCCGCCTTTACCGGAACGGCAGTATATCTTTACATAATCAACAAAATTAGATTCAGCCATTTTAGAAGTTAGAAGTTAGTGATTAATAGTTAGAAATTACGGGTTTCAACATAGAGGAAACAGAGGAACACCGAGGACACAGAGAATAAAGCTTATAGCGTTTACAGAAATTTGGAGAGTAAGGCGCTTCGCGCCTCTATGTCTCTGTGACTCTGTGTTGAACCCCGTAATTTATAGTTTCTATCTCCTAATTTTATTTCCTACCTGTTATCGCATCAATGATCTGCTCCGTAATCTCTTTCAGCCTGCCGTGACCCTCGATATGGAAATATTTCCTTTCGTTTTTGTACCATTCGATCAACGGGCTGGTTTGCGTATGGTAGACCGACAGGCGTTTTTTTATGGTTTCTTCATTATCATCCGCACGTCCGGAATCTTGTCCGCGTCTGATCAAACGTTTCATCAATTCCTCTTCCGGGACATCCAGGTCAAGCATGATAGACACTTCCCGGCCTCTGGCGGCAAGCATTTTCTTTAGCTCTTCCGCTTGAGCGACAGTACGCGGGAATCCGTCGAAGATTACGCCTTTGCTATCTTTAAAACTATCCAACACACTTGCCAGAATATCTATCATTAATTTGTCCGGGACCAACAGGCCCTGATCAATAAATCCTTTCGCCGTCTTACCCAGTTCGGTTCCATTCTTAATTTCAGCACGCAGAACATCTCCTGTAGAAATATGGTTCAACCCCAATCTTTCTACTATACGTTCGCTCTGTGTTCCCTTTCCCGAACCGGGAGCGCCAAAAATAACTATGTTAAGCATTTGCTTGTATTTAGTAAGTTCGTTCCTATTCGTTTACAATGGTATAGATATCCGGATAGTTTCTCCCGAAACCGTCATAATCCAGTCCGTACCCTACAATAAAGTCATTGGGGATATGCATCGCTACATACTTAATATCCAATTCCACCTGCAACTTATCGGGCTTTACCAATAACGAGGCAATATGGATCTCTTTCGGATTCCGGGTTCCCAATGTTTCCAGCAAACGCTGTATCGTAAATCCGGTATCCACAATATCTTCCACAATAACTACCGTGCGGCCGCTTATATCTTCGTTTATCCCGATCACTTCTTTAATGATCCCCGTTGAAGCTACACCCTGATAAGACGCCAGTTTCACGAAAGAAACTTCACAGGGAATGGTGATGTGTTTCATCAAATCGGCCGTGAATATGAATGCGCCGTTCAGTACACTCAAAAAGATCGGATCCTTACCAGCCAGGTCACGATTGATCTCATCAGCTACACGAATCACTTCTTTCCGGATATCGTCATGCCGGATAGAAACGGCAAACGACTTATCCTTAATTTTTATTATGCCCATAACCGATCACCTTTTGCGTAAAATTAGGGGCAAAAGTACGATTTTTATTTCACCCCGTGCATCATCCTTTGCAATTTCTTTGAAAGGAGGAAGAGAATCAAAGCCGCTATTCCGGACATGACAACGAAAATCAGAAAGAAGTCCGACATGGTCTCTATCCGGAAACCGGCAATAGATCTCGTCTTTCCTTCTTCGGGATAAAGCCCGCTCAACAGCCCGGCGAACTTATTGGCTGTGGCCATTGACAAGTACCAGATGCCCATCATTAAAGACGCGAAACGTATGGGAGTCAGGCGGTTTACCATGGAAAGCCCAATCGGAGAAACGGCCATTTCTCCCATCGTATGGATAAAGTAAAGCCCAACCAGCCAAAGCATATTCATCTTTACGCCCGGTTGTACGCCTTTCACTCCAAAACAAATGATCAGGTAACCCAAAGAAAGGAGCAGTAAGCCAATGGCTTGTTTAGTGGGCGAAGCCGGCTCCTTCTTCCGTTTATTCAGGAAGTCCCAGACAGCAGGCATGACGAATGCGAGAAGCACCACAAACAACGGATTTAAAGACTGGAACCAGGAAGCCCGTATTTCCCATCCCAACAAGTTCCTGTCGGTCTGTTCCCGGGCAAACAGCGTTAACGACATTCCGGCCTGTTCGAACGCCGCCCAAAAGAAGATCACGAAAAACGCGATAATATAAATCACAAAGATGCGCTCCCGTTCTGTTTTCGTCAATGAGCCGTCCAGCAAGATCGTAACCGGCAAAACAATACAGGCCGTATATATACCAATACCAATCCAGTCGTCACCAAATAAATAGTAGAATAAACCTGCGAGTGCAACCGCCAACAGCGTAAGGATAACCACATGACGCATCTTCTGCTGTTTGGACGGAACCGTGCGGCCTTTTTGCTCTTCTGTTTCCGTTTTCTTTTTCGGGGCAAGCCCTAAAGGTTCGCCGGCAGGAGAAACAATATACTTGTTCTTCTGAGTCTCAAAGATCAGTAACGTCAATACGATCACGATAGCGGCAACCAAAAAGCCCCATCTGAAATCCGCCGGATTACCCGTTTCACCAAAATATCCGCATACCAACGGAGCAAGAAAAGCGCCCACGTTGACACCCATATAAAATATGGTGTAGGCCGTATCGATCCGCCGGTCATCCGGTTCATAAAGCTGTCCGACCAAAGAAGAGACCGATGGCTTAAAACATCCGTTACCCATGATCAGGAAAGTTAATCCGGCATACATCAACCCGTGGGACAGAGCTACCTGATCCAACACCGACGCACTGACAAACATCAGGAACTGCCCGATTCCCATCATGATCGCACCCCAGAAGATAGAACGCCGGATGCCCCACCACCTGTCGGCAATATACCCTCCGATCAACGGCGTCAGATAAACCAATCCGGTATAACTGCCGTAGATGGATGAAGCTGTTTCCCTGTCAAACAATAAAGCCTGAGTGAGGAAAAGAATAAAAATGGCACGCATGCCGTAATAACTAAAACGTTCGGACGTGCTTGTCGCAAAGACCAGGTAAAGTCCCTTCGGATGTCCTTTCAGTGTACTCATGGATCAATCTGTTTTATATGTAAGAGATACAAAGATATAAAACCGGAAGAAATTATTCACCGATGTTACGCAAGAATTTATTATACATCCCTTCGATAACTATTTCCGAGTAGGTCGAACTCACGTGATCTATCTCCTTACCCAAATACGCGCTCCATTTGCGTAATGCCTTGAGCTTACCTTTCCCAATAGGAACGAACACATTTTGTCATGCGCATGATGAGGCCTTTGTCATGCGCATGATGAGGGCCTTGTCATGCGCATGATGAAGGCCTTGTCATGCGCATAACGAAGGGGTCGTCATGCGCATAACAAAAGGGTCGTCATGCGCATCAGACAGATAAGGTCAAGTGAAGACAAGGCGAATGTCTTGCCTTCACCCTTTTGCCTTTATAATTTGTGTTTATGATTTAAATACGATAGCTCCAAAGATAGGATACCTTTATGAGAAAACCATCATAAACAGGTCAACTTATTTCAAACACATCCTCGCACATACGCCTCTGTTACAGATATGAAGTGGGGATTGATTGTAAGAGAAAATAACTGAAAACAAGGCTGCTCATTAAACGATCGTTTAATGAGCA
>JAIRKY010000066.1 GCA_031259755.1 Mediterranea sp. (in: CFB group bacteria)
AATACTTTGTTTTTCTTTTGCCACGTGGGACATTAATCTTAAATTTACACCAATTTTCAAAATCATAATGTATGAAAGTCATTGTAGATAGGAAGATTCCATATATAAAAGAGGCGATCGAAGCCATAGCTGATGAAGTTGTGTATGTTTTCGGTAATGAATTTACGCCGGCATTAATAAAGGACGCAGATGCCCTGATCGTTCGTACCCGCACGAAATGTAACCGTAAACTGCTCAAAAGGAGCAACGTGCAATTCATTGCCACAGCCACAATAGGTTATGACCATATTGACACCCAATATTGTTACGAAGCGGGTATATCTTGGATAAATACGCCGGGATCGAACGCCAATTCCGTGGCTGAATATGTCGAATCGGCTCTGACCCTACTGAAGGATCGTGAGATGCCCCTCAGTAAAATGAAAATGGGTATTGTCGGAGCCGGTAATGTCGGAACAAAAGTTGGCGAAAAAGCAATCACTTTTGGTATGTCCGTATTAGAAAATGATCCCCCACGTGCGGCGCGGGAAGGCGGCGAACACTTTGTTACACTGGAACAGATTGCCAAAGAGTGCGATATCATTTCTTTTCATACCCCACTAATTATGAAGGGCGAATACAAAACTTACCATCTTGCAGACAAAGATTTTTTCCACTCGCTCAAAAAGAAACCGCTCATTATCAATACCGCACGGGGTGAAGTGATAAACACCAAGGCCCTATTGGCTGCAATGAACGAAAGGATAGTTTCGGATGCAATCATCGACGTATGGGAAAACGAACCGCGTATTAACCGCGAATTACTAAGACAGGCGTATATTGCCACTCCTCATATTGCCGGATATTCGGCAGACGGAAAAGGAAATGCCACCCGGATGGTATTGGAAGGATTGTGCAAACATTTTCATATAGATGCCGAGATTAAAATTAAACTACCGCGCCCGAGGATAACAGAAAAAACACTTTTCAATAACTATACTGATCTCGTTCTTGTCGCTTACGATCCGAGGAGAGATACAATGTGGCTAAAAGAGGAACCGGGACGTTTCGAAGAATTCCGCAATAACTATCCACTGAGAAGAGAGGTAGAAATATACTACGAAGCGTGGGAGAAATGCATCTCCAACAAATCCCTCAGGAAAAAGATAATGAAAAGATAAATGTGATAATCTTCCTTAAAAGTGTGTCATAAACCATAAGGGAATAACTTCCCCATACTCGACAACTTATTATAATGCATAGTCAATATAGATTTTAGATAGCGCTCGGGATTTCAAAGTGATTGCTTTATCTTCCGGCTATCCATTTCTACTTTCTTTCTTCAAGCAATTTCTTCAGAAAATCAATTTGATTTTGTTTGTCCTTCAATTGCCGCTCATAAAGAGTTTCCTTCTCTTCGTATAATTTCTGAATCTCGTCAAGAGAACAATAATTATTATAGTCTTTTGCATGAACAGTTTGTGTATTATCTCTGGCCTCAAACGTATTATTCTCTACATAAAAAGAAACATCAGAAACATCTTCCATTTCTCTCAAGACATCAACCGGAACCTCCAAAACAATAGCCATTTTGTCCAGAAGAACTTCTTCAATAACGGACTTCTGTTCTATTTGCGAAACTGCTTGTTGGCTCAGGCCTATTAATTGAGCTAAAGTAAACTGCTTCATTCCTCTCGATTCACGTACGCGTTTAATATTACGCCCTTGATGTACGTTTTTCTCATGTTTGCTCTCTGCTTCCATAAAATAACGTATTTATCTTTTATTACGATTATAATTCTAGCCACCAAATATAGCGAATAGTTCTGAAAACAAACGGAAAGTGAGCCATTAATTGTAAATACAAGCAGCCAACTTGTTTTTTACAAGAAATATCATTCATTCAACAAGCAAAAGACACGCTACTTTTGTCGCAATTATAGTGGTTTGAAGGATCAGTCGCTTTCTTTCATTTGCTCAACAGACAACATATTGACACATTCTTATTATGTATCACAAGATTGATAATTTAAGGAGTCAAAGCCTGGATTTACTCCGATTCCCTTTGGCTATAGTCGTTTTAGCCAATCATTTAATAGGTAATATTAGTAGTGATGTTCCGGATAATATGCCGGATCTATATGTGTACTCTTTATTGGAAAATATCCAGAAAGCGTTCTTTTCAGGCCAATCTGTACCTGTTTATTTTTTTATCTCAGGTGTAGTTTTCTTTTTAGGTACGGATTTCAATAAAAAAACATTCATTCAAAAGCTGAAAAATAGAACCAGATCTTTGCTGATACCCTATATAATATGGAATTTAATCGGCCTTGTGTATCTTTTGTGGAGAATTTCACTCAACGCCGAGACGTCTTTATCCGTCACCCTTTCGGAGTTTTCAATAGCCCGTTTCTTCTCGGCTTTTTGGATGTTTTCAAGCGATCCTGAAGTTGCGGGATTTTACCCTGCGGATGGTCCCCTGTGGTTTATCCGGGATTTAATTATTGTGGTTTGTTTAGCTCCCATTATCTGTTTTGCGATAAAAAAGACAAAGTATTACTTTATAATACTTCTTGGTATTGCATGGTTCATACTTGGTCTTGATCACGATAATTGGATACGTTTATGGCAATTAGCCCATGCCTTTTTCTTTTTTTCATGGGGAGCGTATATAAGTATTTGCAAACCGGATATGATCGAGTACTTCAGGCGTTTCTTCAAATTATCCATTTTCTTGTATCTTACATTAGGGGTCTTATGTTTAATTTTTCATGATAAGCCGTTATTTAGCTATTTAAAATCATGTAATATAATTGTCGGACTGTTTTTTGCTTATAATTTATCGGCAGGATTGTTGAAAAAGAATATACTGAAAGTCAGCAAATTCCTATCATCATCCAGCTTTTATATTTATGTCTCGCATACATTTTTAATAGGTGGGATTAGGAGAGTAATGACGATAATTTTTAATCCTCAAACCGGTTATGATTTCGTTATTGTATTTTTTGCTTCATTGGTATGTATTGTCGCAATATTATTAATCACATTCTATTTACTAAATAAATATTGTAGTTTCGGATTGAAGATTTTAATGGGGAAGAAATAATGCCTGGTTCATGCGGTATCAAAAAGATTTCCCCAAGGGTAACTTCCGGGTTTGAGCGTTATGGTAATACCCGGATTCTTGGCGGGCGCCATTCGAATTACTCCATGGGTGACTTCACATTCTATACTGAATATATTCCAGGCTGTACGTTTAAGGATTGAAAAGGCGGTTGCTCCTCCTTCAATGATTAATTCTTGTGGGATACGTTCGGATAAGAGCGCTGCGACAGCTTTTCCCATTTCTTCCCTTAATCTCAGAGCAATATCTCTACCTTTTCTGGGGGGATGATTAATGTAAAGGATCAGTGAGTCGTGCTTGGCGTATGCTCTTTTCAGTTTTTCGATCCATTGTTCGGGCGCTTCCCTGTAAAAAAGAACCGCGGGTATGTTGTATTGAACGATGTCCTGGCGTTGAATATAGCTAAAGTCTGCCGGCGGCTTGCTGTTCGTACTTCCCAGAATGATTAACGCATGTTTGCTTTGTATACCTTCGAATGGCGCGTGCGCGTCTACATTATATCCCCTGGCGATAAGCCAGGCGGTAAAAAAGTCTGCTCCTCCCGCGGCTAATATTCCTTCTTTTATTTCTCCGGCTCGCCGTTTGACGTCCTCTACCGTGGCGGCTTCCGCTACATATAAGCCCCTTTCTCCCATACTTCTTTGGAGTATGAGTATCTTGCCGCTGTGTTTATGGAAAAGCAGCTTTGAGACATCGGCTGTTGTTACCGGAAATTCGGGATCGTTCGCAAAGATGGTTTTGTTCAGGGGTGTTTTGTTGATGTAGTACATCCCTTTTTCTATGGTTCGTCCCCGGCTTGGGTTCTGTGGGAGTAACAGGGCGCGTGTGATCCCGGTGATCTCCATCAATGTTCTTAGTTCGATGGCGATATGGCCTCTTAATATCGAATCTGTTTTCTTAAAGATATGGGTACACCCCATGTTCTTAATGGCATTGGCTATCCGGGTTGTTTCTTCAACGGCTTCCGCTTCAGTCATGGAACGGGTGTCCGTGGCAAAAACCAACATGTCGCATTGTTCCGGGCAAGCGACGGTTTCTTCTCCTCTATACATGGTCAGGTTCACCCGAAAGCCGAATCGCCAACCAATACCTGCGATTTCGGCTGCTCCGGTGATATCGTCGGCAATGACGATCAGTTGACAGTTGGCAGATGGCATTGTTTATACTTTATTATATTTTGGGAACTTAACTGCCTTGGCGTATGGCTTGCAACTTGGTTATCGCCATACGTGTAGCATAGTCAATGGATAATAGCATGGCGTCCGGGCTTGCTATTCCTTTTCCGGCTACGTCGAATGCTGTTCCGTGGTCTACCGATACACGGATGATGGGTAGTCCCAAAGTGATGTTTACACCTTGAACACTGCTCATTCTTCCGGTTTCGGGATCCCAGTTAAAGCCTACTACTTTAAATGGAATGTGTCCCTGATCATGATACATAGCTACACAGCCATCGTATTGTCCACACTTCGCTTTGGCAAACAGGGTGTCGGGGGGTATAGGACCATCCACGTTGTACCCCGTGTTCTTTAGCTCGTTTACTGCCGGGATGATTTCTTTTTCTTCTTCCCAGCCGAACAATCCGTTGTCGCTTGAGTGCGGGTTTAACCCTGCAATGCCGATGCGTGGGTTTTCAATGCCAAACTGCTTGCAGG
Organism: Mediterranea sp. (in: CFB group bacteria); assembly: GCA_031259755.1. GTDB lineage: Bacteria > Bacteroidota > Bacteroidia > Bacteroidales > Bacteroidaceae > Bacteroides. Next base: position 4,759 of record JAIRKY010000066.1, read on the forward strand.
CATCCGCCATGAGTTGGGTAACGTCGATAATGCGTTGTTTTTTCACCTTGTCGCAAGCTTCACGCAAGGAGACGTGTGTCGAAACATGGATCACTCTCAGGAATTCGTCGGCCAACAGCATGGCATATTTGCTTGTTCCCGTGAAGTGGGCATATATCTCCGTATGCCCGTCGAAATGATGCTCCGCCAAGTTCAACGCTTCCTTATTGATGGGCGCCGTAACTGTTCCATCCACTTCTTTGTTCATGGCCAGTTCGATAGCTGTCTTGATGGACAGGAAGGCGGCGTCTCCTGCTTTAGCAGACACTTTACCATATTCCAATTGATCTAATCCGGTATAGTTCAGGTCATAAACATCTATACATCCATATTCGAATCCGGCATCGGAAACCTTGCCGATAGGATGGATATGCATGGATAGCCCGGTTGTTTTGATCGCTTTACGCATCACTCCGGCGTCGGCAATAACCAGTGGGTTGCACCGGTCATATATTTTTTTCTTGTCGAGGGCTTTCACTACGATCTCAGGGCCTATGCCTGCGGGGTCGCCCATGGTAATGGCTAATGTCGGCTTCATTCTTAAATTGAGATTTGAAAGTTAAGTACGATCTTATAATTTTGCTGAACTACTTAGTATAAATTACGATATATTTCCCGTGCGTCCTTTTCGGTTACTTCTCTGGGGTTATTTTTCAGCAGCCGTTGTACTTGCATGGCAGCTTCGGCCATGTGATTGACCGCGCTTTCCGGAACGCCGATCTCTGTTAGCTTAGTGGGTATGCCGCACTCTTTGGATAGCCGGGTAATGAAGTCTACGCCTTTTTCGGCTGTTTCTTCATCTGTCCCTCCCGGGGTTACGCCGCATGCCAAAGCTATATCGGCAAACTTGCGGACGTCCGAACTACGGTTAAAGCGCATGACGGAGGGTAAAAGTATGGCGTTTGCCAGGCCGTGCGAAATATGAAATTCGCCGCCAAGCGGGTAGGAGAGTGCATGTACGGCGGCAGTATTGACAGGCCCCAGGCAAATGCCGCCATAGTAACTTCCCAACATAAGAGCTTCGCGGGCTTCGATGTCTTTTCCGTCTTTTACGGCGCGTAGCAGATTTGCCGCGATCAGTTCAATACCTTTTCGGGCATACATGTCAATGACCGGATGGGCAAACTTATTGGTATAAGCTTCGATGCAGTGTGTCAGTGCATCCATGCCCGTCTCGGCGGTCACTTTCGGCGGAACGGTTACCGTGAGTTGCGGGTCGAGATATGCCGCATCGGCTACAAGGTAAGGGCTTACGATCCCTTTTTTCAGTTTATCTGTTTCGTCAAGCAAAATGACATTGGGCGATACTTCGCTTCCTGTTCCCGCGGTGGTTGGTAAGCAGGCCAGCCAACGCTTACGGCTTTTCAGGTATCCTGTTCCGAAGATGTCTTCCGCCTTTTGATCGCTTCCGATAAGCGCGGCGGTCAGTTTCGCCGTGTCCAGTACGCTACCGCCTCCTATGCCAACAACACTGTCGGCGTCAAATCGGCGGGCTTCATCCAGCACAATATAGAAATCTTTTACGGAGGGTTCTTGCAATACCTTATCAAAAATGCAGATGGCTACTCCGTTCACTTTCAACTTCCGAATGGCCTCTTCGATCAGAGGCAGGATAGGAGGAGTAGTGAGCAGGAATAGTCTCTTTAATCCCGATGCTGAATAATCATTGCAGAATTGTGCGATACATCCTGTACCGAACACGACTTTCCGCGGTTGCAAAAGAACTACAGCCTCACCCCGACCCTCTTCAAAGGAGAGGGAGCTTTTTTTCTTCTCTTTCCGTTTCTCGAGGAAGCCGTAAATAGTCAAGTCTTTATCGGCAAAGGGGGCCTTGAAGAAGAAACTGGCGAAATATCCTACGACAAACAGTACGATGTGACTATAAACTCCCAGCATGTATTTGTGGTGTTTGAAGTTCCAATCGCCTAAATCAAGTAGCGCCCGGCTGCCTTGCCCGTCGCCGAAATCGAATTTGGTTGAGGTCAGCATGGCGTAAGCTGTAAACAATACGGCAGCGGCAATACCCACATACAGACCTTGCTTGTTGGCGCGGCGGCTCAATAGCCCGAGTAGAAAAAGGCCGACGATACCGGCGGAGAAGATGGCATATAACTCAAAGACAATGCCTAATACTCCCTCGCCTCCCCAATGGGCATAGATCAGCGCTACTCCAATGGCGGCTACCCCGGACAGAAGTACAAGTACACGTGCCAGGCGCAAGCGTTGTTTATCGGTACTTTCAGGTTTGAACCGGACGTAATAGTCTTCCACGCCGATAGCTGCCAGGCAGTTCATGTCGGAGTCGAGGCTGGATATGGCGGTGGCGATCAGGGCTGCCAGAATAAGTCCCAGTATTCCCGTCGGTAGCTCCGTGGCCATGAAATAAGGGAATACAGCATCAGCTTTGATCCCTTCGGGAAGTGATGATCCGGCGATTTGATAATAGGCGAATAATCCTGTACCGATGAACATGAATAATGTCCAGACAGGTACACTCATGAATACGCCAATGTATGCCGCTTTTTTGGCTTCCTTGTCGTTTTTCGCAGCCAGATAGCGTTGAACGATCGTTTGGTCTGTACCATATTTCTGGATGGCATAGAAAATGCCATTGAATACCATAACGATGAAGGTGAGCTGTGTCAGATCCCAGTCATACGGGCCAAAACTGATCTTGTTGAAATCAATGGCTGTGTTGATTACGCTCGCCGGGCCTCCCTCTGGTTTGAACAGAAGGAGCAATGCGCAGATGATCCCGCCGCCGATGAGCAGGAATCCCTGGATGACATCCATCCAGATCACCCCTTCCATGCCTCCGAGTAGCGTGAGCAGTATGATGGCGACCCCCAGTACGATGATGATCGTCTGAATATCAATGCCAAGGAAAGGAGATACGGCCAGCGCCACGAGGAAGAACACGGTTCCCATTTTCGAGAAATGTGTCAGAACGAAAGCTATTGAACCGTATATACGTGCGAAGAGCCCGAAACGTTGTTCAAAATACTCGTATGTGCTGAGTTTGATCACACGGCGGAAGAGCGGTACGATGATCCAGATCAGGCCTATCAATACGATCGGAACCATTAATCCCTGAACCAGAAGTATCCAGTTGCCTGCGTATGCTGCTCCCGGATAAGCCAGGAATGTTACACTACTGATCAGTGTAGCGAAGATGGATATCCCGATGGCCCATGCAGGGATCTTTCCGCTTCCGGCAAAATAGTTCTCCGTATTTTTCTGCCGGCGTGAGAAGTAAAGTCCCACACCGATAGCCAGCGCTACCGATACGATAATGATCGTAAAATCTATCCAGTGGAGTGTTTGTTCCATGATATAAAAATCAAATCAGATAAAGTTATAATACTTGCATCCCCAAGAGATGACCCTTCACTACGTTCAGGATGACGCAAGTATGGTTGAATTTAATATTTTCTTTTCTTCCTCCACGCTAACTTGTGTCAACGGTGCAAGCATATAGGGTTGGCAGAGGTTCTTTGTTCCCATCATGACTTTCAGGGCTGCCAGTGATTCACCCAATGTACGTCCTTCCTGATAGATGCGAGCGATCTTGTCTGTTTTCTCTTGCAGGTCATTCGCTTTCTGTATGTCACCTGAAACGGCAGCGTTATATAATTCGGCAAACATGTCCGGGACGAAATTGCCTGTGCTGGGAACGATGCCGTCTGCTCCATTCAACAGGCTGTTTGCCGATTGTGCGGCCCATCCGCAGAAGTAAGCGAAGCCGGAGTTGTTACGTGAGATCGCCAAACATTCTTTCATGCGCTCCAGGTCACGTTCCGAATCTTTCAGTCCAACGATGTTAGGGTGTGTGCTGAGGCGTTTTATAATTTCAACCGGAATGCTCGTATGTGTTGTCGCCTTGATATTATAAAGCATGAGCGGGGCAGTGATGTTGTCGGCCAATGTCTTGTAGTAGTTGTACATTTGTTCATCCGTCAAGGCATAGTAGCCGGGCAGGGTGGCAACGATGACATCGGCCCCGAGTTTGTGGTATTCGTTTGCCGTCCGGATATGCTCGCTTACGCAACAGCCGCTCAGCCCGGCATAAATGATTATTGCGGAAACGTTCCGCCGCGAGGTTGAGGCAACGCGCTCCTTCGGGTTCTCCATACGGGATACTGCTGCGCGGGCGGCTTCCACTGCGATTTTAACGAACAGAAGTCCTTGCCCGGGCGATACGGAATTACCTTCGCCGGTTGTACCCATAAGCAACGGGTGGATATTGTGTTCAGCAAAAAGTTCAATAATTTTATCGACTGCCGTAACGTCTATCGCTCCTTGCTCTGTGACGGGAGTGATCATCGGAACAACGACTCCTCTGTATTTGCTATCTTTCATCTGAACGGAATATATTGTAGTTGGAATAAGTACAAGTTAGCATTCCCGCGCTATATTATAGTATATATTGAATTTTAATCCATACCTAAGACGAAAAAACAGGTATTTAGTACTCATCGGCAAGTCACCGGTTGCTGTCTGGAGAAACTGTTTTTCCGGTCAACTTTTCTATGGTAAAGCATCCGCCGTTAATCGTTATTCTATATAAATGTTAAGATTGAAGTTCGAATTCTTAAACCATGTTATAAGAGGATCGTTTTCGCACACGACGTTTGCAGATTTGAGAAAAGTCCATATCTTTGCATCATGTTTTTCATAGTATTAGATTTAAGGTTAACAAGGATTGGGATCAGGCGTGATCCCTTTTTTTATGCATGTATGCCTCAAGTCTCTGCACTTCTCTGCTTTAGAAACTAAGTGTTTCATACGTATGAAACAAGTTGAAACTATAATGAGAGTATAAATCTGTTGCCTTCATCCGTTAAGATCCGCGTCATCCGCGTACCCACCCTATAAAATTACTTATCGTAACCTGCATTTGAAGAAGAGAAAGAAGTAAAAGAGGTAAAGAAGAGAAGAAGTAAAGTCTTCACTTGACCTTATCTGTCTGACGCCGATGTAAAACTTTCGCTATGCGCATGATGAGGGTCTTGTCATGCGCATAACGACCCCTTCATCATGCGCATAACAAGGCCTTCATCATGCGCATAACAAGGCCCTCATCATGCGTATGACAAGACCCTCGTCATGCGCATAGCAAAACCTGTTCGTTCCTATTGGGGGACGTGTTTGGAATTTATATCTTCCGCAGGAAATCCGCTAAGTTATCTTCCGGATTTAATTGTAGTTTCTTTCTTAAACGATACCGGCCGATCTCAACGCCCCGAACCGAGATATTCATCAACGGAGCAATCTCTTTAGACATCAAATCCATTTGGATATAAGCACACATCAGTTTCTCTTTTTTGTTTAGTTCAGGGAAATGCTGTTCCAGTTTTTCAAAAAAGTGATGATGGAGTGAATCGAATGATGTTTCGAATGTGCGCAAGTCTTCGTCATGTTCAATGTTGGTATCGATATGGCTGATTAAACGAAGCATTTTTCTGCGGATATTCGGCAGATTTTCTTCTGTTATGGAATGAGAGATACCAACGGCTTCCTTCTTTATTTCTTGCAGCATTTCATTTTTGCGTACAATGTTAAGGGTACTGCGGATCAATTCATCCGATTTATGAGTGAGGTCGGCCTGTAGTTTTTCCTCTTTCAATGAATCGATTTTCTGATCTTTCAGCTCGTTTTGCTTCTTCTGTTTGATGATTTCCCGTTCTTTCTGTTCAATGGCCCTTTTTTGATGTTTGCTGAGTTGATCATATCCATAGCATAAGAGTCCGATGAGACCGGATGTATAAATGGCGTATGCCCACCAGGTACGATACCACGGAGGAAGAATCTCAAAACGAAACGAGGTCGTGACAGGGTCTTTATCCTGACTTGTGATGATCTTGACATGGAACGTATATTCTCCTTCTTTAAGATTGGTGTACTCTTTAACGGTATTTTCATTATATGCACTCCAGTCATCATTGGCATCTCCTTCAAGCCTATATGAATATAGTGTGGAGATGGACTTATTGTAATTGTCGACGCTGTACTCTATGCGGACGGAATTATTTTTGTAAGAAATAGCAATTGGGGAGTCATTGTAAATATAACTTCTGCCGTAGATCAGCGAATCTTTGCCTATGGTAAGGAAAACTCTACGTATTTGTAGATTCAGAGGGTATTTCTTTGCTATGTTCTTGTCGAATTGTAATAACGAAAATCCCTCCTCTGTCCCTATAATGGCTTGGTTATTGTCGAAAATCCGGATGTGTTCGAAATCTTCGATCAGAAAATCTTTCAGGTAGGTTTCACTTTCATCTTTCAGATAAGTTTTGCTTTGAGAATTGTAACGGGTAATCTTTAGCATACCATCGGTCACATACCAGATATCTCCATATTCATCTTGCGAAATATAGGTATAAACAGTTCTGCCATCAAGTAATTCTTCCAGTTTGGTGTGTCTTTCCAGGCAATCCTTTATCTGGTTATAACGGAAAAGGCCTTGGCGGGAAGCGATGACCACTTCGTTATCTATGTCTGAAACATAGACATTGTTTCCGACAGGTAGCTCTTTGTTATTATAGTTTTTCTCTGTTACGGATTTTAAATCAGGAGATAAGATCAACCGGCGCAGGCCATATTCTTTGTTGGCTACCCATATCGCATTCGATACTTTTTCTATGTACATTGTTTTGGGTGAGTAACCTCCTCCCTCCAATTGATGAGATACCTGCCATCTATTTCCGTTCTTCTTCAATATAGATACCCCGAAGTATGTACCTGCCAAAAGAACATCCGGATGATAGCTTATTGTTTTGATAGACCAAACTCCACGGATACCTCTTATGCGCGATATTTCTTCTCCGTCGATAACGATCAATGAATTGGCGCCCCCACAGAAAAGTTTGTTATCATATCCGGTCAACGACCATACCTGCCCTTCTGTTCCGGGAATAAGTTCCGGGTTGACTTCTTTATGTAGTGAAGCCGGATAATCCGTAGTATATAGCCCCTGGTTGGTTCCCAGATATAGCTTTCCTTGATAGTAATTGGAGGTATAACCTGAGCCTATGGTCGATTTATTACTATACAAGAAATACATCGGGGAATTAAGGTTCACACAGTCGATCCCGTTGTCTAAACCCAGCCAGAGATTGTTTTCTCTGTCGAATTGCATCGAGAGTACCGTTTTGTTTTGTAAACCGTTCTGAATGGATATCTTTTCCGTTTCATTATCGGACATATTTAACAGGAGTACTCCATCTTGTACGGATCCGAATGCCAGGAGCGAATCTTTCATTGCTGTGCAGAATAGTTGGTTGGAGTGAAGAAAGCTGTCGGCCGAGCTTTCGTATTTTGTCACACTCACGCCATCGTATAAATACATGCCATGCTGCTTGGTAACAATCAGAATCTGATCGTTTACAGCATACAAACCGACCACTTTACTCTTGACTGCTTCTAATGTATTGGGTAGTAAAGTAAATGCATCTCCGTTTAATATCATCAGACCTTCCCAGGTGGCAATATAAAACTTGTTGTTGAGAATAGCGGAATGCATGATGCCTGAACCATAGTTTATATGCTTGATAGAATCGTTTTCTAAATAAGTAATGTGCCGGTCGGCCTGAAAATATACCCGGTCGTCTACAATTTGAATATTCCATATATTCCCCGCTCTTTCATCTTTTAGACTATCTGAAAGACATATATAATCCAATCCGCCCAGTTTGTTGGGAACGAAATAGCCGAACTGCCGTAATCCTCCTACGTATATACGTCCATCATTGTTACACTTAATGGCCCGTGTTTTTGCATTATGAATAGAGTAGGTGTTCCATGATGTTCCGTCATACTCCAGAAGCCCCTTGTTGTTGGCAAAATACATCCATCCGTTCCCATGCTGTATGACCATCCAGTTTTGGTTGGCTGCTTTATAAGTCTGTCGATTGTAATTCGTAACCGATCTTTGCCAATTGGCCAGAACTTCAGGGATACAGAGGAATAAAAAGAAAAGGAATAAAAGTTTTTTCATATCGTATTATAGAGTTAGTAGATTTCAAAGTTAAGGATAATTTGCCAATCGCAAAAAATAGTAGATGCTTTAGAACGACTACAATCGTTAGACGGGATTTATAATATGTTGAAAAACATGGTTTTATCCTAACGGGACTACATCAATAGATGTTTTCTCATCATAATTAACTGTATCTTTTTTGATAGTTATTATATTGATTGTCAGTAATATCTTTCACTTATTGAGAAAGTATAAATGTAGTATGGGTCATTTTCATTTGAGGTTTTGTTGTAGTATCTTTTAGGATTTTTTCTAAAACTTATCCATATATTCGCATTACATTCGTTCAGCAATAATTTACTTAATAAAATCTGTCTATTATGAGAAAGAAACTTTTTCTAAGAGAAGTTATACAGCTACTTTCTTTATGCTGTATGTTCTTTTTCCCCTCTTCGGAGCTTTTCGCTCAAAACAGTGTAACTGTTCAGGGAGTAATTCTTGATGCAACAACGCAAGAACCTTTGATCGGTGTTTCTGTTTTGGAGAAGGGGACAACCAATGGGACCATCACTAACCTTGATGGTAAATTTAATCTTGATGTCGCTTCTGGTGCAACAGTGGCCTTTTCTTATATTGGCTATCTGACTCAAGAAGTGAAAGCTGAAAATGTAAAAGGTAACATTTTACTTAAAGAAGATTCCAAAACATTGGATGAAGTAGTTGTAGTGGGATATGGAATACAAAAGAAAACAAATCTGACCGGAGCCGTATCGCAAGTGACAGGTAATGACATTACCTCAAAAGCAAGTACCGATATACTCAATGCCTTGCAGGGACAAATGCCGGGTGTAACGGTATTAAGAAGCAGTGGCCAGCCGGGTTCGGAAACATCGGGTATTCGTGTGCGCGGCTTTTCATCGGCCAATGAAGCAAGCGCCCTGGTGCTGATTGACGGTGTGGAAGGCGATATGAAATTGCTCAATCCGGAAGATGTGGAGTCTATTTCCATATTGAAAGATGCAGCCTCTGCGTCCATTTACGGAGCGCGGGCTGCTGCCGGCGTCGTTCTGGTCACTACCAAAAAAGGAAAGCAAACAGATGGAAAAGCAAACATTACCTATAACGGTTCATTTGGTGTAAATCTGCCCGGGTTTATGCCTCAGCGCATGAGCCCTTGGGAAGAACAGCAATTCATCGATAACCCCGGACGCGGACGCGAACGTTCACTGGAACAAGATGAGGAACGGCGTTCGTGGATTGCCAATCCGAATTACAATTACCGTCCCAATAACACCCGGTGGGAAGCATTTGCAAATACCAACTGGCTTAACGAAGGTACCAGCGACTATACCACGCAACAATCTCATGCCGTGTCGGTAAACGGCGGTTCCGACAAACTTCGCTATTACCTGTCAACAGGCTACTACACCAAAGACGGATTGTTGTCGAAACATGGAGAAGACAACTACAGCCGTTATAACCTGCGTGCAACCATTGATGCGACACTCAGTAAATATGCAGATATTAACTTCATTGCCGGTTACGAAGGAGGGTTCACTACACAGTCTTCTTACGGCTCTACCAACCTTCTGTCGGAAATGTACAGTGCACGCGGTCGTCAACTGTTCTATCTTCCCGAAGAAGACACGAACTACGAAACCAATCCGTATTCGGGCGACTTGCATCTTAATACCGTTGCTGTCATGAAGAATGGCGGACTCGACAAGATCCGCAATGAAAAGATGACCGGAAAGATCGGGCTGCATCTGCATGATTTCGTCAAAGGATTGTCCGTCGATCTGAACGCATCGCGCCGCGCCGACTATTACAACCGCGAAAGAGACAGGCGGACTGTGAAGGCTGACGGACGCAACGGCCTGCTTACCGCAACTACGTCTAACGCGAACGGCGCCAAGATCGCCAATTATCCGAATAGTGTGGAAAAGACCAAAAACTACGCTTATCAGGATAAATTGGAAGCTTTGCTCAATTACGACCTGAAAATTGAAGATCATACGATACATGCCATGTTGGGCGCATCTTACGAGCAATACCTGAAAGACCAGACCATCGCCACAGCAAGGAATCTTGCATCGAATGACTTTTTCAGTCTTAACTATTATGCAAAAGATCTGGCTACCAATTCCGTAATGTCCGACCTGATAGAGCCTTGGAAAATGGCTTCGTTGTTCGGACGCCTCAACTACGATTACAAATCACGCTATTTATTCGAAGCTAATTTCCGTTATGACGGTTCATCACGTCTGGCTCCGGGCAAACGCTGGGGATTATTTCCATCGTTCTCTTTAGGCTGGCGTGTGAGCGAAGAAAAGTTCTTTGAACCACTAAAGAAACATATTGATAATCTGAAGTTGCGCGCCAACTGGGGTAAACTCGGAAACAGCACAGTACTGGACGACATGTATTACCCGTATATCGGTACAATATCCGGCAGCACGATTATGGGTAAAGCTTCTTATTATCAGGATGAACTCGCTTCGCAGAATATTACGTGGGAAGTGCTCACTTCCACAGGCATAGCTGTAGATCTCGGATTGTTCAATAATCGTTTGAACATGAGCGCCGATTACTTCTGGAAGCGAAACAGCAATATGCTGTCGAAAGTGGAAGTCGCTCATTTGGTAGGTGTGAACATACCTTATGTGAATATGGGAGAACTAAAGACCTGGGGATGGGAAATATCCGTGAACTGGCGTGACAAGATTGGAAATGTGGAATATTCTGTCGGCTTCAACATCGATGACGACCAGAACGAGCTGGTAAAATTCGGTGATGACGATATCATCTCAACGCTTGAGGCGACCAAGCATCTGCAAGGTTATCCATTAAATTCAATATGGGGATACCAGACTGCCGGATTCTGGAGCAGCAGGGAAGAATACGAAGCCTACAAAGCGGCTAATCCCGGTTATATAAGTTTTGAAGACGCCTACGTATGGGGTGGCGACGTGCGCTATATCGCGCAAGGCAATGCCGATCACCAGATAGGCCCCGGTTCACAAACCACAGCAGACCACGGAGATCTTGTCTATATGGGTACAACCAATGCCCGTTATCATTTCGGCATAAATCTCGGCGCCAAATGGAAAGGGTTTGACCTCTCCATGTTTTTCCAGGGAGTAGGCAAACGCTCATTCTTTATAAACCCGTACACGTTGTGTCCGCTATATTACAGTTATCAGATGCCTTGGACGATCCATCAGGACCATTGGACAGAAGATAACCAGGATGCCTACTTCGCCCGCATCAACGGACGGGATGAAAAGATATACAACTATTACTATTCCGACAAATGGGTACAAAACGGAGCGTATATCCGCCTGAAGAACATTTCACTGGGTTATACCGTTCCGGGAATCCCAAAGAACATCCTGCAATCGTTGCGGGTGTACATTACGGGTACAGACGTATGGGAACACAACAATGTTTTGAGTGCATTCGACCCTGAAGCCGGCAACAATGCAGGCAGAACCTACTATCCGTTCTTCCGGACATGGACAATGGGGGTTAATATCAACTTTTAAAAAGCATGACGATTATGAAAAAGAAAATAGTACTTAGTTTGATAAGTTTATCAATTCTGTTGATTTCCTGCGATGACCTGCTGAATGTCATTCCCGGCTCCGACCTGACCGACAGCGGCTTCTGGAAGTCGGAAACCGATCTGAAGACCGCGTGCAACCGTATGTACCAACAACTCTCTTCGGGTAGCCATGATACGCGGGGCGATGATCAGTTCGGAAGAAGCGGGACGAACAACGTCAGCAACAGTCAGCGTACACTGCAGGATGCCGACGAAAATGACTGGAAAGACCCTTATGACCGGATCTTCATTGCCAACAATATTATTGAGAAGGCGGCAGGTGCGGACGTTGCTGAAAGTGTGCGCAACCGTTATATCGGTGAAGCCATGTTCTTCCGTGCATGGTATCACTTTGATCTGGTGAAGAAATATGGCGATGTACCCTTGGTTACGAAAGTTTTTGAAGGCGGCGACGATCCTGAACTGAAAATGCCGCGTACATCGCGGGAAGAAGTCATACAGCAATGTTACAGCGATCTTGACTTTGCCGCCGCTCATTTGCCTACCCGTGCGGAATGGACAACCACCGATGAATTTGACCGTCGTCGTGCGACCCGTTCATCGGCTTTAGGGTTAATTGTTCGTATCGCCTTGTATGAAGGCACTTTCCAGAAATACCATACGGGTAAAGCCTATAATACTCACGGTGGAGATTCTAAAGCCCATCTTAAGAAAGCCATCGATGCTTTTGAGTTGCTAAAGAAAGAAGGGCATGAACTCTTTACGACCGGTGGGACGGAACGTGCCTATCAGGACATGTTCGGCGAAGAAGACCAAACTAAAAACAAAGAAATTATCTTTGCCAAAGCCTACGGGCCAAACGGTACGACCGGAACCGGAAGTTCCAATACTTCTTATACCAACGACAGCGAAGGAAATTATGCTATTTCACGCAAAATGATAGACCTCTATCTCTATGCCGACGGCTTGCCGATTGAGAAGACGGCCCTCAGAGTCGAAGAGGAATCCTCGCACAACAATATCGTGGGACTGGAAAGTGATTGCGCTACCCCTCTGGCCGGAGGCAAGGGCGCGCGTGATCCGCGTCTGAAACTGTCCATTTGGCTTTATAACGATCCGCAGAACAACGACGATATATATGGCTGGGGATTAGTTGGAAAAGGCGATTACCGTCCGTTGAATACCATGCAGGCATTGGGCTACCATCTGAGGAAACGCTTCTTCCGCAAATGCTACGGGCCGAGCGCCGACTACACCGACGTCCAGCTGATACGCTACGGCGAGATGCTGATTTCGTATGCGGAAGCGCTGTATGAATACAACGGTTCCATAACCGACGCACAATTGGACGAGACGGTGAACGCATTGCGTGCCCGCGTAGGCTTCGACAAAAAGCTGACCAATACCTTTGTCACTACCAACCAACTGGATATGTTAACTGAAATACGCCGTGAACGCACTGTGGAACTGATGGCTGAGAATTTGCGTTATAACGACCTGATCCGTTGGAAAACTGCGGAAACAGAACTTCCAAAGGCTATACTCGGCGCTCATTACAGCCCGACTGAAGTGCCCGATTTCGGCGCCGAATATGCCGCACGCCTGACAAGCGTTGATGGTAAGTCACAAGGAGAAACTGTAATGACAGGTATCGCCATCCAGAAAGACATTTATGTCTTTGAGTTGCCTAGTAGGCGCACATTCCATCCTGAACGGGATTATCTCTATCCGATACCGCCTTATGAAATTGTCCACTCCGACGGGAATGTAATCCAGAACCCGGAATGGGACAAGTAATAATAACCAATCAAATAAGAAGAACGATATGAAAAATATAGGTTATATATTGAGCGCAATTTGTCTGCTCCTGACTGCGGGTTGCGAAAAGGACAATGTCTGGGGCGACGGCGACCCGAAATACGAACATGTTTATTATGTGGGATTCTACAAAAGCATCCTGTTCAGTTACTACGTGACCTACGAAATAGCCGCCGACGGTTCGACACAGTGGCGTGAAGGTTCATCTACCTCAAACGGCACATGGGCTGCTCTGGAAGAAAGGAATGTAGTGGGTATTCCGTTCGAGTTCCATAGCGAACGGGTACGCACATACGACGTAGTGACCAAGTTCTGGATAACGACGGGGGATGGGTTAGTTGCCGGAACAGACTATGACCTTTCACTCGGAGACGGTGCTACGCTGACTTCAGAGGGAAACGGTGTGTATTCTTTCGTTTGGCCACAGGCCGTCAAAGGTGTGAAGAAGGTGAACGTCACCCGCAAGAGCGCCGCCACAGGAACGTTGAAGTTTTATACCCTTGATCCGGGAAAACAGGTCAATACAAACGACCTCACTACTTTGGTAAACAATAAAACTTCTGAATATGAAGTTGATGGCTTGTCGCATGATCTGGCTTTCAATGCCAGTACTTTTGCGATTACCGATAGTAAGATGAGGGTCAGCTTCAGATAATCCGTGCAAACGAATACCTTTACGGCCAATGGCCAATATCCGTTACAAGATTGGTCATTGGCCGTATTGTTTTTGTTTTATTACTTGTTTGATTACATTTGCATACAAAAAATGTGATAACAATAAGAGCCATGTATATCATGAGAAAGAAGAATATAATTATTTGTTTGTCCCTGATCTGGATAATGGGCGTGAATGCACAATCTATCTGGAATCCCCAACACCTGAAAGAAGTTAAAGAGTCAATCCATAGACCGGCTTATGCAACCGCTTATCAGGCGTTGTTGGTTGAGGCCGATGAAATACTGATCAAAGAGCCTCTTTCGGTTATTATGAAAGAGAAAACTCCGGCGAGTGGAACAAAACACGACTATATGAGTCAGGCTCGTTATTTCTGGCCTGATCCGGCAAAGCCTGACGGATTGCCTTACATTCAACGGGATGGCGAATCAAATCCGGAGTTGGAGGAGCTTGACCGGATACGTTTGGGGACTTTTGCCGAGAGGGTAACGACATTGTCTTTGGCATGGTACTTCAGTGGAGATGAGCGATATGCTCAAAAAGCAACCGAACTGATTCGTGTATGGTTCTTTAATAAAGCGACCCGGATGAATCCGAACCTGAACTATGCTCAGGTAGTGTTTGGCCATTCTAATGATAAAGGTCGTTGTTATGGTGTGATCGATACGTATTCTTTTGTGGAAATGCTCGATGCCGTGCAGTTGCTGGAGCGGTCTAAAGCATTTACTTCAAATGACAGTAAGAAACTGAAAGAATGGTTCAGCCGATTATTGGATTGGATATTGACCAGTGAACAAGGCCGGCAAGAAGCAGATCAGAAAAACAATCACGCGGTAGCGTATGATGCACAAGTGATCGCTTTTGCAATGTATGCCGGAAAAAAAGAAATAGCCGAACGTGTTATAAAGGAGTTTCCTGAAAAACGTATCTTTACTCAAATCGAACCTGACGGAAGACAACTACAAGAGTTAAGAAGAACCTTGGCTTTCGGGTATTCCCAATTCAATCTTCATCACATGATCGATATTTTCCTTATGGGACAGAAAATAGGGCTTTCCATCGATAACTCCATATCCCCGGATGGCCGGAACTTCTATAAGGCGGTCGACTATATCACTCCGTATCTGGGAAAAGACCTGTCCCGGTGGCCTTATGAACAAATCAGCGATTGGGAAGGAAAACAGCAGGAGCTTTGTAAAGACCTCTATCGTATTTATATGTTTAATCCTGCCCGTACCGGTTACCTGCATTTATACAAAACACATATCCGAAAGAATTGGAAAGATCGTTTTCATTTGCTTTATGTGAAGGCGGATGTTGCCGATCATGCCTTTGCATTCGCCACGGACCAATTAAAATATGCGATGAAATGTACGGAAGAAGCCAAGAAATTGGCTGCAAACAAGAAATTGGTGAGTCCGCGTACAGTAGAAAAAGAAGGTAGTTTGCGTATCGTGCCTCCTCGTGACTGGTGTTCCGGGTTCTTCCCGGGAAGTTTATGGCAGATGTACGCATATAATCATGACAGCTATTGGCGTCAGGAAGCAGTAAGTTACACATGGCCCATTGAAGAGATGAAGCGATATAAGGGTACACACGATTTAGGCTTTGTCATTTACAACTCTTTTGGGCAGGCCTACCGTTTAACGGGCGAAAGATCGTATAGAGATGTGGCTTTGCAAGCTGCCGGATCACTCGTATCCCGTTATCGTGATCAGGTGAAGGCCATCCGTTCGTGGGATCATAATAAAGACAAATGGGATTATCCGGTGATTATAGATAATATGATGAATCTGGAACTTCTGTTCTGGGCAACAGCGGAGACCGGCGATTCCATCTATCATAAGATTGCGGTAAACCATGCCAATACAACATTGAAGAATCATTTCCGTGACGACCATTCGTCGTATCATGTGGTGAGTTACGATACCATTACAGGTAATGTGGCGAAGAAAATAACTCATCAGGGCATTCATGATGAGTCTATCTGGAGTCGCGGACAGGCTTGGGGATTGTATGGCTATACGATGTGTTACCGTTTCACAAAAGATCCGGCATATTTAGATCAGGCCGAGAAGATCGCCGGATTCTTTTTTAATTTGCCGGATTTACCTTCCGACCTGATCCCTTATTGGGACATGAAAGACCCTGCCATTCCGCAATCGCCGAGAGATGCTTCCGCAGCTGCGGTATTTGCTTCGGCGCTTTACGAACTGTCTGTTTATACTTCCGCATCTATGAGTAATACCTATAAGAAGTGGGCGGATACCATCGTCGAAAACCTTGAAGCGCACTATCAGGCGGAACCTGGTACTGAAAAGGGCTTCTTACTCTTACATTCTACGGGTAATTATCCAAGTAATGACGAAGTAGACGTACCTATATCATATTCGGATTATTACTATCTTGAAGCGCTGTTGCGTAAAATAGGGATCACTAATTACTAATATTCTTGTCCGGTGAAAAATATCTTTTCAGCATTGATTCTATGCAGTTGCTTTCTGTGCGAGGCGATTGCAGTCGTTGTACCTTCTTCGAACAAAATACGTTTAAATGAAGGTTGGGAGTTTGTTCGTCAGGATATGGGGAATGTCTGGGAAGTGATGCGTCCGGTACGTGCAGGACAGCCCGAATCTGTTCCGTTATGGACGGAAGTGACCCTTCCGCATTGTTTCAATGCAGAAGATGCGGTTGATCCTGATGTGAATTATTATCAGGGTGCGGGTTGGTATCGTACTTGTCTTGAGCTTGATAATCCCTATTCCGGTGGTCGTACTCTATTGGAGTTTGAAGGCGCGGGGCAGCGTTCGGAAATCTATGTATATACAACCAAGGTCGGTGGCCATGTGGGTGGTTATGATGGCTGGAAAGTGGATATTACCGACGCAGTCAAGGCTTTCACTCAAACCGAAGCTTATCGAAAACAGTTTAAGGGGAAAATACCTGTCGCTGTGCGTTGCGATAATCTCCGGGATACGGAGACTATACCGTCGGATATGTCCGACTTCAATTTGTATGGCGGCCTTTATCGTTATGTGAATCTTATTTATACCCCTGAAGTTTCCTTTGACCGGATCAAGATCAGCCCATCGGTCGATTCAACGGGAAAGAAAGGCCGCTTGGAAGTGGTTGCTTCATTCTATAATCCGACAGTTAGTATAGCTGCCGGAACAATAACAGTCGTCATCAAATCACCGGATGGGAAGGAGATTTTCCGCGATCATGCGAAGCGATCATTTCAGACAGAAGCTATACTTACCAATATTAATATCAATAAACCGGTCTTGTGGGATGTAGACCGTCCACAATTATACGCTTGTGAGGTTACACTCGAGATCAACGGGCAGGTGATCAAAGCGGAAGACCGTTTTGGATTCCGCCATTTTGAGTTTGTTGAAAAGGGCCCGTTTCTGTTGAATGGCCGCCGGATATTGTTGAAAGGTACACATCGCCATGAAGACCATGCCGGATCAGGCGCGGCGCTCACCGAAGAGTTAATGATCAAAGAGATGAAACTCATCAAAGATATGGGTGCAAACTTTATTCGTCTGGGACACTATCAACAGTCTGATATTGTGTTGCGTCTGTGCGATGAATTGGGGCTTTTAGTATGGGAGGAAATTCCCTGGTGTCGTGGCGGACTTGGCGGAGAACGTTATAAAGAACAAGCTCGCCGGATGTTGACCCACATGATCGGGCAACATTATAACCACCCCTCTATTGTGCTTTGGGGGTTGGGTAATGAAAACGATTGGCCCGGTGATTTCGATTACTTTGATGAAAAAGCTATTCGCGTTTTCATGAAAGAATTGCATGACTTGTCGCATCAATTGGATAATAGCCGGTTGACTGCGATCCGTCGCTGTGAGTTTTGTAAAGACATTATAGACGTGTATTCACCGACAATTTGGGCGGGTTGGTACAGCCGTACATTCAAAGACTATCGTGAAATGAACGATAAAGGATTCGAGGGCGCCACGCGCTTCTTCCATGCCGAATGGGGTGGCGACAGTCATGCCCGCCGGCACAACGAAGATGATTTTGCCACGCTCGGCAATGCAGCTAAAAACGGTGACTGGTCGGAATCATATATCGTCCGTTTGTTTGATTGGTATCTGAAAGAACAAGAAAATATGCCTGACCTGACCGGCTCGGCTTTCTGGACTTTCAAGGATTTCTCTACGCCTTTGCGCCCTGAGAATCCGGTGCCTTATGTGAACCAGAAAGGTGTCGTTGAACGCGATCTGACGCCTAAAGAAAGTTATTATGTCGTTCAATCTTATTGGGGCAGGGAACCAGTGGTTCATATCTATGGACATACCTGGCCTGTGCGTTGGGGCGAAAAAGGAGAGAAGAAAGAAGTGCTGGTGTATTCCAACTGTCCCGAAGTGGAACTCTTTGTTAACGGTATATCTCAGGGAAAGAAGAAAAGGAACAGTCAGGACTTTCCAGCAGCCGGCTTGCGTTGGGAGATCGTTTACAAAGCAGGAGCCAACACACTGCATGCTGTCGGCATAAACAAGAAACACCGGATTTCCGATAAGATCATACAGGAGTATCAAACCGAGAAATGGGGCGCACCGTCACGAATAACCTTATCGCACACCTCCCTCGATCGTGATACCGTCTTGATACAAGCAGAGATCAAAGATACGAATGGCATACGTTGTCTGGACGCCCAGGCATATATTGAGTTTAGTTTGGCAGGTGGTGGAAAACTTGTTCAGAACCGGGGAACATCAACAGGCTCCCGTAAAGTTCAGGCGTATAATGGGCGGGCGTACATAAAGGCTGTGAGAACGGATAAAATTGTTGTGTGCGCACACCTTTTGTCGGAAACAGGTATTCAAGCCTCTGAATTTATCACCATATTTGCCGGTGAATAACAGCTAATCTATTCTAAAAGTTCTTTTACTTTAGCTGAGATGGTGCGTCCTTCGGCCAGTCCGGCAAGCTTTTTGGAAGCTATACCCATAACTTTACCCATGTCTTTGCCATCTTTTGCGCCGGTTTCGGTTATAATTTCTTTCAGGGCTGCTTCGAGTTCTTCCGCGCTTAGTTGTTTCGGAAGATAAGTCTCCATAACGGCAACCTGTGCCAGTTCGGCATTAGCAAGTTCCTGGCGTCCTTGTTCCGCATAGATTTGAGCGGAGTCTTTACCTTGTTTCACCAACTTCTGAATAATCTTCACCGCAGTTTCGTCGCTCAGTTCGTCGTTTGCTCCCGGAGCGGTTTTTGCTTCGATGAAGTACTTCTTTACGTTTCTCAAAGTTTCGAGGGCTACTTTGTCTTTAGCCTTCATCGCGTTTTTAATGTCTTCGCTGACTTTATCAAATAAATTCATTTGAGTTTATAGTTTTAAGTTTATAGTTTTGGGTTACCATGTGGGCGAGGTTTCAGTTTCTCCGTCGCTTTTCGTGGGGTTGGTAGCTTTGGTTCGTATTCTTTCGAGGGTGATTTTGTCACGGCAGTAGGTCGGTGAGTTTTCTACCATGGCAATGACCTCGTCATTGTCTATATCTTCAGGTGTGAAGAGATAGATATGGCGGCGTTTTTTTTGCGGATATTTGCTGTTGATATCCTTTCCGTAATACACCATCCGGCGATTCCGTTTCATATCTTCTTCCTCTTCCAACTCCGCCATGCGTTTCTGCTCTTCAGCAGTACGTTGTGTGATGCGATCGTCCATCTCTTTAATATGGATATCCTGAATGCCGAAACCGGTAGCAAGTAAAGTGATCTTTACTTTTTGTTCCAACTTATCATCGATAGCCATGCCGAATTTAGTTTCGAAGTCGCGACTGAACCGATTCATGAATTCTTTTATCTCGTCCATTTCACTCATCATCAGCTTGTGTTGTGAGCTATAGGAAATATTGAGTAATACTTTCTTGGAGTTGAAAATGTCGTTGTTGTTCAATAACGGTGAATGTTGAGCGTTCTGAATCGCCAGACTGACACGGTTTCCTCCTTCGCCATATCCGGTACTCATAATCGCTACGCCGCCATCTTTCAATACGGTTTTTACATCGTTGAAGTCGAGATTTACCTTTCCGTGTAGTGTAATGATCTCGGCAATGCTCTTTGCCGCTATCGAAAGCGTATCGTCCGCTTTATCGAAAGCATCGTCGACGGATAGCTCGCTGTAGATTTCGCTTAGCTTCTCGTTGTTGATAACCAATAGAGCGTCTACGTATTTGCTGATCTCTTCTACACCATCCAGCGCTTGGTCGATCTTTTTATCACCCTCCCAACTGAATGGAATAGTGACAATACCAATCGTCAGAATGTCCATCTCCTTAGCCGTTTTTGCAATGACAGGTGCAGCTCCTGTGCCTGTACCACCTCCCATGCCGGCAGTGATAAACACCATTTTAGTGCCATCGTTCAACATATTACGGATGTCTTCAATACTTTCTTCGGCAGCCTGTCGAGCACGTGCAGGACGGTTCCCGGCGCCTAAACCTTCCTTGCCGAGTTGTAGTTTTACAGGTACAGGAGAACTTTTCAATGCCTGATTATCCGTGTTGCACAATACAAACGTTACGTTATGTATACCTTCACGATACATGTGGTTGACAGCGTTACCTCCACCTCCTCCAACACCAATTACTTTGATGATCTTCGGAGAGTCTGTCGGAAATTCGAATGGTACTATTTTGTCTGCCATACTATTTAAGTTTATAGTTTTGAGTAGCCTGAGGTTTATATAGATATCTGTTTACATAGTAACTTCAATCGTAAATTGTAAATCATTTCATTTCTTCGTCGGAGAAAATTTCGTTCGACAACTTGTTGATTGCAGATTTGAACCACTCGGAGTGGTTCTTCTTTTCTTCCCGTTTACGCTTTTTCTCTTCTTCCTTTTTGCGTTTCTCTTTTTCTTCCTTTTTCTTCTTTTCCTCGCGGGCTATTTCCTCTAGTCTATGTAGTTCCATGTCATCGTCGAATAATCCTTTCGACGGATCGTTCGGTTCTTCGGCTTTCGGCTGGTAACAGTATTCCGTTCCAGAAACAAGTAATCCGAAGAGCGTGTTTTGCGTTCCATCTTTCAGATCGGTATATTCTTGTGATTTCACGTCATAATGCGGCGCACTTGCTATTCTGATCTTTTCCGTCTCACTCTTTCTACGGATCAGTTCATCCATATTCCTCAGGTTTGAACCCCCGCCTGTGATTACGATGCCCGATAGTAGCTTATCGGTATAACCCGAAAGTTTGATCTGATTCGATACGTTTGCTGCAATTTCTTCCGCCCGGGCTTCGATCACATCATTCAGCATATAAAGCTCTACGGTCGTTTGACTATCTTCCGATTGTACGGTTTCCGGTTTTTCCGCTTCTGTTTCGTGGTCAAATATGGCATTCCCATATTTAATCTTCAGCTTTTCAGCCTCTTGCTCTTCCATGCGCAGTGATGTAATGTCGCGGGTGATATTGTTTCCTCCCAATGGGATCACAGACAGGAAGCGTAAGATGTTGTTCTTGTAAACAGATACTGTTGTGGTTTCGGCCCCAAGATCAACCAATGCACATCCGGTGCGCATCTCATTTTCTGTAAGTACAGCCTTTGCCGTAACGAGCGGAGAGGGAAACATATCAGCTATTTCAATCTTTGCCTGAGAAAAACAACGTTCCAGATTCTTTCTGATGGTTGTCCGTGCCACAATGTTCATGAAGCGTCCTTCGATATAGTTCGCAGGTATCCCGACAGGTTCTGCCTGTAGGATGTTCCCTACTTTATATTCTTGTGGCACAACATCCAGAATCTCCATATCTTCCGAAACTACACTCCGGTTTTCGTCACAGATTGCGTCAATCAGTTCTGGAGAGATAACCGTTTCATCTTCCAGCTCACGCGTCACAGTGTGCTTTACGGTATGCAACGACTGTCCGCTGATTCCTACATATACCTTGCCGACAGAACAGTTTAGTGAACTTTCCAACTTGTTGATGATGGATGTCAGGCTCTGGACCGTTTTATTCAGCTTGAAGATCATACCTTTGCGGATAAAAGAAGAAGAATCCTCTTTTGCCCGAGCCAGAATCTGGATGCTACCATCGCTATTTTTCCTTCCTGCTATTCCTGCTATTTTTGAAGAGCCAATCTCGATAGCAGCGATAAAATCTGTAGTTGACACCATATATTTAAGTTTATAAGTTATAAAGCTATTTTTCTTTTTTCTTTGTACAAATGATCTGGTTATCGAATTCTACGTTAATTCGTTCGTACTTGTTCCACCCCACTTTGTTCAATCCCTTTTGATAAAACTTCTTCAGGCGGCTTAGTTTACTTTCATAGTTATCCATCTTTCCGAGGAATACGATATGGTCGCCAACTCGTGGAACCAACTCGATCTCTCTTCCTTTCAGAATGTTGATCTGTTCGATCTGAGCACTCCAGAACTTATTCTTTTGCAAAAATAAAGCAAACTCGTGTAAATCCGTCAATGCAAACGATTTTTCAACATTTCCGGTCACAACAGGCAGGTGAGCAATGCATTTTGTTTCGGGCGACATAATGGTTCCTTTGTTATCGACAAAGTAATTCTCGCCGTTCTTACCGAATACCCGTAAGACAGGTACCCGCTGAGTAACTTCTACGTAGAGTTTGCCTCCGGGAGTTTTATAACACTCCACCCTATCAATCAATGAATGTTTGACCAATATCTCTTCCAATACTTTCAGATCGACTTCTTCCGTCTTCTTACCGATAGGGTTGGCGCCATGCTTTGACAGGATGGAAGTAACTTCATTCTTAGTGATGAAACCGACGTTAATCGAATCCTTGATAACCAAATCGATATCCTGACAAACCAGATCGGCCGGTCTGACATTAAATGCCGTGATGGCTAAAACTAGGTAGGCCAGAATCACCAACATCACTATTGATAGAAGTATTCTTTTTATCATCTGTTCTCCAGCATTTGATATATACGGGGTACGTAATCTTCAATATCACCCGCACCAAGTGTGATTAATATATCTAATGATTTGTTTTTTAGCTTATTTTCCAATGTTTCTTTGGTACACATGTTTTTCTTTATACCCGGTTTCAGGTTTTGATAGATCAGCTCGCTGGTTACTCCCGGGATTTGTTTTTCCCTGGCAGGGTAAATATCCAGCAAGATCACTTCATCGGCTAGCGACAGGCTATCGGCGAATTCCTTATAAAAGTCGTTGGTACGACTATAGAGGTGTGGCTGGAAAACCGCCGTGATTTTTCTTCCCGCATACAAATCGCGAAGAGACAGGATGCTTTGCCTTATCTCGGAAGGATGATGGGCGTAATCGCTAAGGAACACCAACTTGTCTGTTTTGATTTTGAAGTCGAAACGACGATCCACTCCGCGGAAGTTTTCCATTCCTTGCTTGATCTCTTTGTTTGTAACCCCATTCAAGTGTGCCAAAGCCATAGCCGCTACGCCGTTCTCAATGTTGATACTCACTGGGACACCCAATTTAATGTCGTAGATGCGAGTGTCCGGAGCAACGAAATCAATAACGATCTCACCCTTTCCGATACGAATATTCTCTGCGTGAAAATCTCCTTCATTCCTGGAATAGGTGTACAGTTTCACACCCTCTTGTAACTTCGGTTGTAATGCGATGCCTTTGCGTATAATAAGGCAACCACTTGGTTGGACCAGTGAAGTATATTGTTCGAAACCTTCCATGTAGGCCGCTTCCGTACCGTAAATATCCAAATGGTCCGGATCAGTCGATGTGATGACAGACATATATGGCGATAACCAATGGAATGAACGGTCGAATTCATCAGCCTCGATCACTGTATAAGGACTACTTTGAGATAGTAACAGGTTGGTTTTATAGTTTTTGGAAATACCACCCAGAAATGCGGTGCAACCCACATGCGACTGATATAATAGGTGCGCTGTCATGGTAGAAGTAGTCGTTTTACCATGCGTGCCGGCCACACACAAACCTTTACTCGAATGGGTAATCGTACCCAACAACTGCGCGCGTTTTTGTATGTTGAAACCGGCCTCACGGAAGAAAGTCGATTCGGAATGATCCTGAGGGACAGCGGGAGTATATACTACCAATGTGTTTTCTTTGTCCCGACAACTCTCAGGAATCAAAGCGACATTATCCTCATAATGTATCTGAGCGCCTTCTTTATTCAGCTCTTCTGTCAATTCGCTTGGAGTACGGTCGTAACCGGCTACGACCTTCCCTTGGGAAAGGAAATAGCGGACAAGAGCGCTCATCCCGATGCCTCCGGCGCCAATAAAATAAACGGACTTTATATTTTCTATAGTTAGCATCTTTGCATTTACGAGTTGACTATTTACGTTTGAAACATGAATATGCGGTGTGAATGTTGAAAATTAAATAATTTGCGTTTCAACTAATCGAATAACTTCTTTAGCGATGATATTAGCCGAATTGGGCTGGGCGAACCGGGCGATATTGTCGCTGAGTTCTTTTAACAATGTCTCGTTATAAATAGTTTCCAATGTTGTCGGGATCAACTTCTCTATCGCTTCGGCATCTTTAATGTATAGAGCAGCTTGTTTATTAACCAAAGCCAATGCGTTTTGTGTTTGGTGATCTTCCGCAACGTTGGGAGAGGGAACCAGTATCACAGGTTTGTGCAATAGACAGAATTCTGAGATCGAACCTGCACCGGCGCGGGATATGACAAGGTCGGCGCCAGCGTATGCACTAACCATATCCTTGATGAAATCAGTGGTGTGGAGATTGGGTATTTTTCCTGCTGCTTTCATCGCTTCCATTGCCTGTTCATAGTAGAATTTGCCGGTTTGCCAGATGAATTGCACGTCAGACTGTTTGATAACCTCCAGATTTGTCATGATACACCGGTTAATGGTACGTGCGCCAAGGCTTCCCCCCAGGATCAGAATGGTTTTCTTTGTCGGTTCAAGATTGAACCGGAGTAATGCGTCCTCTCGTGTAATCTGACTATTTACTAGATCCTGACGAACAGGATTGCCCGTCATGATGATCTTATCACCGGGAAAGAACTTCTCCATATTATCGTAAGCTACACAGATCTTTTTTGCGTGCTTAGCTAATAACTTATTGGTAATTCCTGCATAAGAATTTTGTTCCTGAATTAAAGTTGGGATTCCTATCATTCCGGCAGTCTTCAACAACGGGCCACTGGCATATCCGCCTACTCCTACAGCCACATCCGGCCGGAACTGTTTAATGATCCGGTGCGCTTTGAGCTGGCTTCTGAACAGCTTCACCGGAATGGAGATGTTTTTCAGCAGATTCTTGCGGTCAAATCCTGCAATCGGAAGGCCAATGATCTCGTATCCGGCATCGGGTACGCGTTGCATCTCCATTCTTCCTTCAGCGCCTACAAAAAGGAGTTGTGCATCAGGCTGTAATTCTTTTATGGCGTTCGCAATGGATATAGCCGGAAAGATATGTCCTCCGGTACCTCCACCACTAATGATCACTCGTATTGGCCGTTCCATATTCATTTTAATTGTTCGTTTCTTTAAACTCGCTGTCGCTGTTCAATACTTGGGCTGTTGGTTCCGCTGCCTGCAATGTCAATGCTGCTTCTTCGGCAGCCTTAGCAGCATTTTCTTTTTCTTTCTCAAGTTGAATCGTATAGCAACTTACACTCAGAATCATGCCGATATATGCGCAATTGATCAGTGTGCTTGTTCCTCCTTTACTGACCAGCGGCAAGGGTTGTCCCGTAACCGGACATAATCCTACAGCTACCATCATGTTCAATATGGCTTGTGAGACCAACATCAGGGCTATACCCATCACGAGAAAGGCGGGAAATGTCCGGTTGCATTTCTGCGCGATACGCCCTGCTCGAATAAGCAACCAAATGTAGAGGATTACAACAAAGCTTCCTCCCATAAGCCCCAATTCTTCGATGATAATAGCAAAGATAAAATCAGAGAACGCCTGACTTAAAAAATCACGCTGAACGGAATTGCCCGGAGCTTTGCCCGCCAGGTTACTAGTTGCAATAGCAATACGTGCATGGGCAATTTGAGCATTCTTATCAATATCAAATTTTGCAGCCGGTACCTTTTCGTCCTCAATGAAATTGATAATACGATTCTTCCAAACGACAAGGCGATGCATGAAAGGGATCTTGGTATCGCTGGGTACAACAAGTGCGAGACCGATAACAAAAGTCCCTACTAATGCGATACTGCCAAATAATAGCAAAAGCTTTTTAATGGCTATCTGTCCGATAAACATTAAAAGTACTACTACAAAGAGCAGAAGCAGGGCGGTGGATAGGTTTTCAGGTGCAATAAAGACACAGACCATTCCGGTGATGATCATGATATACTTGAATGCTTTGGGATTGGCTCCTTCATCATTTTGCCTTTTAGAAAGAATAAACGATACAGCGATAATAACGGCCATTTTCGCCAACTCCGAAGGCTGGAATTGGATACCGAAAAAAGTCATCCAACGTGCTGCGCCATTCACGCGGTCACCGGTGATGAATCCCATAACCGCAACAAATATCAATAGAAAAATGGAAACAGGGAGTAGGAATACCGGGAATACCTGGAACCATTTGTAGGGAATGATATGAACAACGATTACAACAATTACACCCACCATCAGGATAGTAACGTGCTGTGTAATAGGCGCCCAGTGGTCTCCTGTTTTGTAGGTCAATGTGCTGGCTGCGCTAAAAACCTCAATGATAGAGATCATACAGAGACATAGAAAGATGATCCATATTACTCTGTCACCCTTTAATAAACTCTTCAATAAATCCATTATAATGATCTTACGTATTCTTTAAATTGATCGCCTCGATCTTCGTAATTCTTAAACAGATCGAAGCTTGCGCAGCAAGGACTTAACAATACGGTATCGCCTTTTTCCGCCATCTTGTATGAAGCTTCCACAGCGTCTTTCATGCTTTGCACATCGGCTATAGGCAGACCGGACCCATCAAAGAACTTATGCAGTTTTGAATTGTCGGTTCCCATGAATACAAGCGCTCTACATTTTTCATGTATCAAATCGGCGATCTCTGTATAGTCGTTACCCTTATCGATACCCCCAAGAATTAATACCGTTTTTGTAATCATGCTTTGTAAAGCATACCAGCATGAATTCACATTAGTCGCCTTGGAGTCGTTGATGAATTCAATTCCCCGGGCGCGGGCCACTTTTTCCAGTCTATGTTCTACTCCTTTAAAATCGGAAAGAGCTTTACGTATATTTTCTTTCGTAATGCCAGCCAGGTTAGCCGATATACCTGCCGCCAATGAATTATATAGGTTGTGCGTTCCGGTCAGAGCCAACTTTTCTTGCTCCATATTGAATGTAATCGGTTCATTGATAATCAATTCATGATCCTCTACGTAAGCGATTGCTCCATCTTCTTTCACGGCTGAGAAAGGATAGAAGTGGGCATGTATACCGTGTTTATCCAGTTCCTGTTTGATGATCGGGTCATCATTCCAGAAGATGAATGCGTCTTCCGGAGTTTGATTCCGGGTAATACGGAATTTGGCATCAATATAATTCTGTATATTGTAGTCGTAACGATCCAAATGATCGGGAGTGATGTTCATCAATACCGCGATATTTGCACGGAATTTATACATATTGTCTAACTGAAAACTGCTCAACTCAATGATGTAATAATCGTGCTTATTTTCGGCAACCTGCAGAGCAAGGCTTTTGCCGATATTACCTGCCAATCCGACGTTAAGACCTGCACTTTTAAAGATGTGATAGGTGAGGCTGGTCGTAGTAGTCTTTCCGTTACTACCCGTGATACAGACCATTTTAGCATCGGTGTAGCGTCCGGCGAATTCTATCTCGGAAATGACAGAAACGCCTTGTTCCTTAAGCTTCATAATAATAGGCGCTTCATTTGGAATACCTGGGCTTTTGATGACTTCGTCGGCATTTAAAATGAGCTCTTCGGTGTGCTTGCCTTCTTCCCATGGAATGTCATATTTTGCCATTAAGGTTTTGTACTTATCCTTGATGACAGACATATCGGATACAAAAGTTTCGAAGCCTTTAACCTTGGCAAGTACCGCAGCCCCCGAACCGCTTTCTCCTGCTCCCAATATTACAATTCTTTTCATTATCGGATCTTTAATGTAATAATAGTGATAGCCGCCAACACAATGGTTACGATCCAGAAACGGACGGTGATTTTCGATTCATGGAAGACATGGGTTGGTTTGGTGAACATATACGTACAGTTTGGATCAAGCTGAGCCATGGTTGTACGGAAATGATCGTGTATGGGTGTACGTTTGAATATGCGCCGGCGTACCCCTTTCTTTTTACCTCTCTTGAAATAATTTACCTGTAAGAGAACCGATAGATTCTCTACAAGGAATACACCGCAAAGAATAGGAATCAACAACTCTTTGTGTATGATAATGGCAAATACTGCAATAATACCACCAATAGTCAAACTACCGGTGTCACCCATAAATACCTGTGCAGGGAATGCATTATACCAAAGAAAACCGATCAAAGCGCCGATGAAGCTGCAAATAAATATAACAAGCTCTTCGCTTCCGGGAATAAACATGATGTTAAGATAACTGGCAAATGCGGCGTGGCTGGAGACATAAGCAAGTATCCCTAACGTAAGTCCGATTATGGCGGAGTTACCTGCTGCCATTCCATCCATCCCATCATTCAGATTAGCTCCGTTGGAAACGGCTGTTACTACAAAGATGGTTACGATGATAAATAATATCCATCCGGCGGTTTGTGCATGTTCGCCCATAAATTCGACGATATTCGCGTAATCCAAGTCATTGTTTTTAAAGAATGGGATTGTTGTTTTAGTCGATTTGATATTATGTGGACGATGAATAATTTCTATAGCATCTCCTTCTTTTTGAATTTCCATATTCTCACGGATAACGACATCCGGGCTCATGTAAAGCGTCAATCCTACGATCAATCCAAGCCCTACCTGGCCAATCACTTTGAATTTTCCATGAAGACCTTCTTTGTTTTTCTTGAAGATTTTGATATAGTCGTCGGCAAAGCCCAGTGAACCGAGCCATAGGGTGGTAATCAACATCAGAAGCATATATACATTGTCCAAACATCCCAATAACAGGCAAGGAACAAGGATGGCTACTATGATGATCACTCCCCCCATGCTGGGAACTCCGACTTTACCCGCATTAAATGGGTCGATGCCGGCATTACGTTGTACTTCAGTGATTTGTTTCCGTTTCAGTAGATTGATAAACCTGTCACCAAAGATACTGGAAATGAGCAATGCCAGGATGATGGCCATCAACGCTCTGAATGAAACATAATTGAATATGCCTGAACCTGGAAAATCATATTCTTGGAGCCACTGAAATAAATAATATAACATGCTATTTCTTTTTTATAAATTAAATCCTCGCTGCAGCGCATTGTCGCTGTTTAGCCAACTATTTCTTTAATGATCTCTTTATCATCAAAATGATGTTTTACACCTTTCACATCCTGATAATTCTCATGACCTTTTCCTGCTACCAGTATCACATCTCCCGGTTCGGCTAACATACATGCAGTCCGGATCGCTTCTTTACGGTCGGCAATAGTGATGGTTCTTTTACGGCCTTCGGCGTCTAACCCTGCAAGCATGTCATTGATGATATCCATGGGCTCTTCAAAGCGCGGATTATCGGATGTAATTATAACACGATCGCTAAGGCGGACAGATTCTTTTGCCATGATCGGGCGTTTACCTTTGTCACGGTTACCACCGGCGCCAACAACAGTAATGACTTTACCTTTACCCTCGAGTACCTCATGAATAGTGTTTAATACATTAACCAACGCATCGGGTGTATGTGCATAATCTACAATAGTTATATAACCACTGGGCGAGCGAATAGAATCGAAACGTCCTGCTACAGGGTGTAAAGCGCTTAGCGCGATCAGGACTTCCTCTTCTTTCTTACCGAGCAATACAGCCGTTCCAAATACAGCCAAAAGATTAGAGGCATTAAAACGACCGATGAATTGGACAAAAAGTTCTTTATTGTTGAAGTCAAGCAACATTCCATCGAAATGTGATTCCAGTATACGCCCTTTAAAGTCGCTTAGGCTACGTAGAGAGTAAGTATAGACATTTGATCGGGTATTTTGTGTCATAACCAATCCGTTCTTATCATCAAGATTGGTCAGGCTAAACGCATTTTTCGGTAGATTATCGAAGAATTTCTTCTTTGCCTTGAGGTAATTTTCTACAGTTTTATGATAGTCCATGTGATCACGGGTCAGGTTGGTGAAGATACCTCCCGCAAATCTCAATCCGCTGATACGTTTCTGGTCAATAGCATGTGAGCTTACTTCCATAAATACGTATTTGCAACCTTCGTCGGCCATACGGCCTAACAAGCTATTTAATGTGATTGGGTCTGGAGTAGTATGTTCGGTCGGTATAGCTTCTCCGTCAATATAATTACATACGGTTGATATCAATCCCGTTTTATATCCAAATTTGCGAAACATTTCATATAATAAAGTAGCAATAGTCGTTTTACCGTTAGTGCCGGTCACTCCAATTAATTCAATCGTAGAAGTAGGATCGCCATAAAATGTTGTAGCAATTTTGCCCACAGCGTCTTCACTATCGGGAACTTGTATATATGTTATGTTTTCAACTTTTTCATCGGGAATTTCTTCGCAAAGAACAGCAGTGGCGCCATTCTGTATAGCTGCAGGAATATAAGTGTGTCCATCGATTTGAGTCCCTTTCATAGCCATGAAGATATGCCCGTTTTTCACCATACGGGAGTCAATGTGTACTCCTGTAATGTCGATCTCGTATGGACCGGTGATTTGGATCACTTGGATCTTTTTGAATAATTCTCCCAGTTTCATCATTCTAATGTATTAATTCTATCGATATTGTTTGTCCCGGTTTAATCTCACTTCCTTGCGGTATGGATTGCTTATAGACTGTTCCTACTCCCGATAGATGTACCTTTAATCCTTTGCTTTCAAGAAGATAAAGTGCATCTTTTGCACCCATTCCAATGACACTTGGCACTTTTTTCTTATGAACCTCTTTAGCATGTAATGTTACTGCGGTTGGAAGTGAGTGTGTGCTTCCCCAAATTTCTTGATCTTTTTTGCTTTTGAAATCTGTTTGGGCAGTTATCTTTAGGTCATCCAGAACATGTTTAGCTTCAGCAAGTTCTCCTGCTTTAACACTGGGTATGATAATATTGACCGAATCAATTGCATTTCTAATATCAAGTACAAGGTTCTTGGCATATACTCTTTCGGCAATTTTGCCAAATACGCTGCCGGCCATAAGACCTCCGGATGCAGGAAGGCCTGGCTTTTGAATGGCTACTATACAACTGTATTTAGGGTCATCGGCAGGGAAGTAACCACAAAAACTAACTAAATAGTTAATCGTACCACCCTTATATCCCGCTGCACCTTGAGATATCTGCGCTGTTCCTGTTTTTCCGGCTATAGGGAATTGTGAAGAACCGGCTGGCTTTGCAAGCCCTTTGCTGACCACTTGCTCCAAGATATCCTGTATTTGATGTAAAGTATGCTCAGAACAGATCGAAGGATTAATAACCTCTGTTGGAAACTCCTCTACTACTTCATCATTTCGTGTTATAGCTTTAACGAATTTCGGACGCACCATTTTACCATTATTCGCTATCGCATTATAAAAAACCAGCGTATTGATCGGTGGAACTTGGATTTCATAACCAATACTCATCCAAGGTAATGCTGTTTTGGACCAGTGTCCATCTTTCGGTCTGCGGATATTAGGCTTACCTTCACCGGGGATTTGTAGATTAAGTGGCTCGTTAAGGCTCATACGATGCAATCCTTCTACAAATTTATCCGGGTTCTTTCCGTAGTGCTTGTCAATCAAGTAGGCTACCCCAATATTGGAAGAAACCATTAGTATTTGAGGTACGGTAAGATATTGATAACCACCGCGACGCCAATTATGGTCACGCATAGTGCGGCCATACATCGTCATAATCCCATTGCCCGTATCTACCCCATCTGATGTACTGATAACTCCATCTTCAAGCGCAACCATGAGAGAAGCCGTTTTGAAAGTCGACCCCGGTTCTATCATATCACTGATTGCGCCATTTTTAACTTCCCTATATTTGCCATCTTTACCTTTAGTCATGTTGACAATAGCTTTGACTTCTCCCGTAACTACTTCCATTAAGACTACAACACCTTCGTTAGCATTGATTTCAATGAGTTTGTCAACGAGAGCCTTCTCACAAATATCTTGCATGCCAACATCAATCGTTGATATAATATCACAACCATCTATGGGGGCAATATCTACTATGTTGAGGTATTTGTTCTTTACTTTTTGCCGATGGGTGATTCCATTATGTCCTTTTAGAACGGAATCGAATGCCAACTCAATCCCATTTTTGGCGCCTTGTGCCGTATCGGCATAAATATCGCCTAACGTACGGGAAGCAAGCGACCCGAATGGCTTTTTACGTCGATTATAAACCTGTTCATGGAAACCTCCTTTATATTTGTTGAGGCTGAATACGGGTAAACGCTTAACTTCTTTATATTGAATATAAGATATGCGGTTAGGGTATATCAGGTAATTGCGCACACCCTGTTCCCTGCCTTTGAGCAAATGAACTTTGAACTGTGCCGCACTTTTATTCGGGAATATTTTGTGCAAACCGGCACAAATTTCATTCAGGTGATTCATTAGCATAGTGTCTTTATCTACACCGCCCGCCTTGAAGTCCATGTAGATACGATATTCCGGAAGAGAGCTTGCCATCATGCTTCCATTGGCTGATAGTATATTGCCACGGTTTGGTTTAATGGTAACATTCTCTTTTACAAAACGACCTGCTACGTCTTGCCAGTATTGGCGTTCATCAAACATAATGATACCGGCTTTGACGACAATGGCAATTCCTATCAACCCCATAAGGAGGATGACAAATAAATAGCGGGTCATTATATGTTTTTTATTAGCCATTATTTTATCAGGTATGGAGGATGAGTCGCAGTTTGCAACTCAGTCTCTTTTTCAGAAATATATTCTTCGATACGCGATTGGCGACTTTTCTCCATCAATTCGGAGTTGCGTGTCAAAGCGTCATATTTAATGTCAATCAGTTCTTGTCTAAGACGATCGATTTCAATCATTTGTTGTTGAGCGGCATATCTGTTGTGAATGTAGAATATCACAAACATCATGATGAGGATAAGAAGTTTTGTTTGGCGGCGGAAAAAATCTGTCGCCAAAATGTCTCCTCCTAAAATGCTCTTCAAAGAAGACCCTTTTTTCTTTATATCTTCTTCCATACTTTGCTACTCTTTAAATGAATCTGGATACAACTCCTTGCTTCCGCCGCCTTTCTTTTCAGCAATTCTCAGTTTAGCGCTCCTTGAACGCGGATTTCGTTCAATTTCTTCCGGAGTGGGTGTAATCACTTTGTTGTTGATCAAGCGAAACGGTGTTTGTAGATTGCCAAAAAAATCTTGCTTTTGTTTTCCTTCAATATTTCCCGTTTTCATTAAGTTTTTCACCATTCGATCCTCTAATGAATGATATGTAATGACAACTAAACGTCCACCGGGTTTGAGCGCTTCCGTAGCTGAAACAAGCATTTCTTTAAGTGCCTCTATTTCTTGATTTACTTCAATGCGAAGCGCCTGGAATACTTTGGCCAATTCCTTTTTCTCCCGCTTTTCGGGGAAAAGCGGCTTGATTGTCGTCAAGAATTCTTCTATAGTCCTTATGTTGTTCTTTGCCCGTTCGCGAACAATGACAGAGGATAACTTGCGACTATTTTTAAGTTCACCATACGAATAAAATATATTGGCAAGCCGTTCCTCTTCATAGTTATTCACTATATCAGCGGCTGTAACGCCGGCCCGTTTGTTCATGCGCATATCCAATGCGCTATTGAAGCGGAAAGAGAAGCCGCGTTTACTATCATCAAAGTGACGCGATGACACCCCTAAATCGGCAAGTATGGCATCAACCTTCTCTACGTTGTAATAGCGTAGAAAATTACTTAGATAACGAAAATTGCTCCGAACGAAGATAAAACGTTTGTCGTTTACTATATTTTTTTCGGCATCCTCATCTTGATCAAAGCTGAGAAGTTTTCCCTTTGCGCCTAAGCGTGAGAGAATCTCCTTGGAGTGACCACCACCACCGAAAGTAACATCCATATATGTGCCGTCAGGGTGAATATCCATCCCGTCAACGCTGTTTTTTAGCATTACAGGAACATGATATGTCATTTCTTCGTTTGTCATCAAGGAGTATTTATAATTCGTTATTGTTCTTCATTATCTCTTCCAGAGCATTACCGAATGTTTCCGGCGACATAAATGGCTGTTCTGTTTTCTCTTTGGCCCAGATTTCAATCTTATTGTCTACGCCAATAAATCGCACATCATTCTGAATCCGGCATAGTTGAAGGTATCGCTTAGGGATCAATATCCGACCATTTCCGTCCGGTATAATGATTTCAACATCACTCACGAACTGGCGAAATATTAACTGATGCGTAGCATTCCATTTATTGAGTTTTGAACGAAGTTCGTTTAGATCTTCATTCCATATACTCTCAGGGTATAGTGTCAGGCAGTCTTGAAAAACATCCTTGCGCATAATGAGCTTTTCTTCGGAAGTAATCTGTAATTGCTTCCTGAATTGAGCGGGGATGAAAAGCCGTCCTTTAGCATCTGCTTTGGCTTCAATATTACCCAAGAATCGGATCATTTTTACTTTGATTATATATAATAGATTGTAAAAATACACATTCCTCCACAATTCTCCACATTTTTCCACTAAAAATTTACTTGTTAGTTTTTAACAGCCTGTTAATAACTTATCTATTTGAAAACTAACTCTCTTGATGGTGGAAGATAATCCCTTTGTTTAAGGTTCTATAGGGTGTAAAATAGCGTGAGTTTGATGTAAGAAAAAAGAGGTTTTTGGATGTGCTTCCTTACATCGAATTCACGTTAAAGTAAATTGCCAGTCTTGTTTTTTATTTGTTTTCTTGCAATAAATTAAAAAGATAGCTTAATTTTGCAGAATTGTTTTTTTAAGAATGGCATACGACTCTTTGTTCTTGATTGATGTAGATAAAATACTTCGGGAAAAGGTTCCGGAGTACTACAAATATATCCCGGGATTCATCGTCTCTTATTTGAAGCGGATTATTCATCAAGAGGAGATCAATGTGTTCTTGAACGACTCGAAAGACAAGTTTGGGGTAGACTTTTTAGAAGCATCGTTGGATTTTCTGGATACGAAGATAGAAGTCAAAGGATTGGAAAATCTTCCTAAAAACGGGTTGTTCACGTTTGTGTCTAATCACCCTCTTGGCGGGCAGGACGGTGTTGCGATCGGATATGTTCTCGGCAACTATTATAACGGTAAAGTGAAGTATCTGGTAAATGATTTGCTGATGAACCTTAGGGGGCTCGCACCTTTATGCATACCTATCAATAAAACAGGGAAGCAGAGCAAAGACTTTCCAATGATGGTAGAAGCGGGGTTTAAGTCGGATGATCAGTTAATTCTGTTCCCGGCAGGACTTTGTTCGCGTAGACAAAAAGGAATGATTCATGATTTGAAGTGGTCGAAAACATTCATAGTAAAAAGCATTCAGAGTCAGAGAGATGTTGTTCCGGTTTATTTTGAAGGGCGTAACTCTGATTTTTTTTATAATTTGGCCAACTTGTGTAAAGCGCTCAACATAAAGTTTAATATAGCTATGCTTTATTTGGCCGACGAAATGTTTAAAAATCGCCATAAGACTTTTACTGTCACTTTTGGCAAACCTATACCTTGGCAAACGTTTGATAAATCTAAAACACCTGTTCAGTGGGCAGAGTATGTGAAAGAAGAAGTGTATAAACTGAAACAAGTCAGGGAAGAGGAAAAAGACAAATGACAGATATGGAAGAGATTATCACGCCGGTAAGCAAAGAGCTGATCAAAGCGGAGTTGACTGAAGATAAGCGGTTGCGTATGACCAATAAAAGTAATAATCAGATATACATTGTTACTTATCAGGATTCTCCGAATACCATGTTGGAGATAGGGCGTTTAAGGGAAATTGCCTTTCGTGCTGCAGGTGGTGGCACAGGTAAATCTTACGACTGGGATGAATACGATACGATGGAAAATCCCTATAAACAATTGATCGTATGGAATCCCGAAGCGGAAGATATTCTGGGCGGATATCGTTATATTTTGGGAACTGATGTACAATTTGATGAGAAAGGGCATCCTATCCTTGCTACCGGTCACATGTTTCACTTCTCTAAACAGTTTATCAAAGAATATCTTCCGGTGACTATAGAGCTTGGCCGTTCATTTGTGACTTTCGAATATCAATCTACCCGTTTGGGTAGTAAAGCTTTGTTTGCGCTCGATAATTTATGGGACGGTTTGGGTGCGTTAACAGTGCTGATGCCCGAAGTGAAATATTTTTTTGGTAAAGTGACCATGTATCCAAGTTACCATCCTCAGGGGCGTGATATGATTTTGTATTTTCTTTGGAAACATTTTGCCGATAAGGATAACCTGATTACTCCTTTGCGCCCATTGGTGATCGAGTCCGATCTCGGAAGACTTGAGGCATTGTTTAATAAGGATACATTTAAAGAAGATTACCGTATTTTAAATAGTGAAATACGTAGATTAGGACTCAATATACCTCCGTTAGTTAATGCTTATATGAGCTTAAGCCCTACTATGCGTATGTTTGGTACGGCTATTAATTATGGTTTCGGGGATGTGGAAGAAACGGGTATACTGATTGCCGTTGATGAAATTCTTGAAGAAAAACGTATGCGTCATATCGAATCGTTTGTAAAGAACGATCCGCACGATTGCAGGATCACGTCCGGGGCAAATAAAGTCTTCTATAAAAAGTAGAATTTCTCACCTATGAAAGAAGGACTTTCTTTGAGGTTTTTTGCTCAATTTGAACAGAATACATATCTTTGTGCGTTTTGGACGACACTATGGATAAAATACATATTATCACTCCAGTAAAAGACTCCATTGATTTGACGCTACAAACAGCTAAAGCTGTTATGAGTTCGAAGGTCAATGTTCCTTTTGTCTACACGATATATAATGATTTCAGTTCAGAAAAGAATACCTGTATCTTGCAGGAAGAATCTGCTAAAATAGGATTTGAATTAGTAAATCTATCTGATTTGACGTCACACCCATCGCCCAACTATCTACTGATTTTACAGATTGCACAAGAGAAAGCAATCAATGACCGGGCCGGATTGCTAATCGTTGAATCCGATGTACTTGTAAAAGAAGACACCGTACAAGGATTATTTGACGGAGCTTCCGAACAGCCTAACTGTGGTATTGCCGCTTCAGTAACAGTTGACGAAAAAAACCACATCAATTTTCCATATCTGTATGCAAAAGGAAGGGCGCCCGGAATATATGTCGAGAAAAAACGATTGAGCTTTTGCTGCTCGTTATTAACCCTAAGCTTTCTCAAATCATACAATTTCAATCAGTTAAATCCTGAAAAGAATTGGTTTGACATAACGATCTCCCACGAATCACTCGGCAGAGGGTTCATCAACTATCTTTTCACAACACTCACCGTATGGCACCGCCCACATGGAAGTCGCCCATGGAAGCAATTGAAATACAAAAATCCGTTTAAATACTATTGGTTGAAGTACACAAAAGGGCTGGATAAGATATAATTATAACGTCAAAATCAGATTTCGATACACGTCAAAGAGGAATCCAATAAATAAATATGTGTACTTTCCCACTTTACAAGCAATCATAATGAACAAGTAAATCTTGAAAAATCCAATTTAGGAGCCAAAATAGCAAAATGTCTTCAATTTTATCTCCATTTTCTGTGAGAATACATACAAAGGCACTATCTTTATACACATTAAGACCACAAACTCTATCTGAACAACTGATAACTTAATATTATG
>JAIRKY010000082.1 GCA_031259755.1 Mediterranea sp. (in: CFB group bacteria)
GCTGTTTCGTATATCGGATATAATCCGCAAGAAATATCAGTCAGAGGAAAGAATGCGGTTGATATCGTTTTAGTAGAAAATACGCAGGCATTGGATGAGGTGGTGGTTATAGGATATGGAACCATGAGGAAAAGTGATATTACCGGTTCTGTATCTTCCGTCAAAATAGCTGAACTGAAAGAAGGAGCCGGTACCTCCATCGACCAGATGCTGCTGGGCAAGAGCGCAGGCGTAAACGTTGTTCAGAACAGTGGTGAACCGGGTGGGGGATTTTCCATTAATATCCGCGGGGCGAGTTCCATCAATGCGGGAGTATCGCCTTTATATGTGATTGATGGAATCCCCATCGACAATTCACGCGCCATAGAGCAAGGTTCTATTGTTGGCTTCAACAGCAATCGCACGCCGAGGAATCCAATCTCTACCATCAACCCGGCAGATATTGAATCTATCGAAATTCTGAAAGATGCTTCGGCAACAGCCATCTATGGTTCGAGAGGTGCCAATGGCGTAATTCTGGTAACAACCCGCAACGGTTCTTCCGAAAAAACGAAAGTTATTTATTCAGGTTTGATAGGCATCCAAAGTCCAGCCCGTAAGCTGAACCTGCTAAATGCAACCGACTATAAGCGCGTCTTGAATGAAATCATTGACGCAGGTGGAGGCGATGAAGCCAACCGGGTAGGAGAAATCGCCAACGACGGCGCAGGTACCGACTGGCAAAACGAAGTAACCCGCAGCAGCATTACACACGAACATCAGTTGTCTTTCTCCGGCGGGACTACCCAAACATCCTATTATGCTTCCTTGAACTATACCAAGCAAGACGGTATTGTAAAAAACACTAGCTTCGAGCGCTGGGGAGGACGTCTGAACCTGAAATCAGATATCAATTCCAAGTTCACAATAGGTATGAATGTGACGGGTTCTTACGTAAAAGACCAATATGTGGCCAATGGCTACGGCGTGAATGAAACATCCGGAGCCTTGTATTCAGCCTACAACTATGACCCTACGCTCCCTGTACAATCGGAAGACGGGACTTATATGGTTGCTAGTACACTAACGATAGATAATCCAGTGGCCATCCTGGAAGGTATGCGGTCTCATTCGGACAGTTACCGGTTTTTGACTTCTGCCTACGGCGAATACCACATCAACAAAGACTTATTCGCTAAACTGAGCTTGGGTGCAGACATCTTAGATGAAAATCGTAAGAATTTCATTTCAAGCATAGCAAAATATGGGCGGGATAATAGTGGAGTTGGTTCTAACCAAAATGGAGAAAAGAGTAACTATATCATTGAAGGTACGGCCAATTATAACAAGACTGTCAAAAATCATTCTTTTGGCGCCATGTTGGGGCTTAGTTACCAGCGTTTCGGTAATACGAATATGAACATGCGTTCGGCTTCGTTCCCGGACGAATCACTGGGGGCTGATAATCTGGCTGCAGGTGCACAAACTACTTATCAGATGAGTAACTCTGCTACAGGACACAGGCTGGCTTCCTACATCGGACGTGTGAACTATTCGTTGTTCGACCGCTACCTGTTGACCGCAACATTCCGGGCCGACGGTTCCTCGCGCTTTGGGAAGAACAACCGTTTCGGATACTTCCCTTCTGCGGCTGCGGCATGGAAACTCTCCAACGAAGCGTTTATGGAAGACTTCCGCGCAGTTACCTCTATGAAACTTCGTACCAGTTGGGGGCGTACCGGTAACCAGGATATCGGTAATTATCCTTCGCTGAGTACTTATAGCTCCGGTAATGCAACTGTGTGGGGAGGTGCAAAGGTAAACGGCATCCAACCCAGCAAAATGCCGAATGCAGATTTGAAATGGGAAACGACAGATCAGTTCAATGTGGGTTTGGATTTCGGCTTTTTCAGCAACCGCATCAATGGAGGTATTGATTATTTCCAGAAGAGGACTACGGATATGCTGCTGGAATTGCCTGTTGACCAGACTACCGGATATTCAAATAAACTTTCCAATATCGGACGTATCGACAATCGTGGGTTCGAACTGTTCCTGAATACAGTCAATGTACATGTGGGAAATTTCAAATGGACTTCCGATGTTACGTTCTCTGCCATCACAAATGAGGTGAAAGACCTTGGTGATGTAGACGAAATTATTATCGGCGCCGGGTATACGCATGTAGAACAGGTGGCTATCCGTAAACCGGGTTATCCGTTGAACGCTTATTATGGTTGGGAAGTAGCCGGTGTATGGCAGGAAAATGATGATTTCAGCCAGATGAAAGAAGCGTATAGTCCCGGTGACCTGAAATACGTAGATCAGAACGGAGATGGGTATATCAACGACAAAGATCGCGTGGTGCTGGGAAGTTCTTTCCCCGACTTCTCTTGGTCGTTTGGCAATACATTTAGTTATAAGAATCTGGAACTGTTTGTATTTCTAGATGGCGTGCAAGGTGTTGAGATGTTGAACGGTAATCTGATCGACAATTATTTCCCGCTCAGTTTCCGCCGCAACAAACTCTCCGAACTGTATTTAAACCGCTGGACGCCTCAGAATCCCACCAATGAATATCCGTCGTTTGTAACTCCGTTGGCACAAGGGCGCAAGGTGGTTAATTCACGCACCTTGTCGGATGCCTCTTACATTCGTTTGAGAACCATCCGTTTGAGTTTTACATTTCCTAACTTCTTAAAGCATATCCATTCTATGCAGGTATATGTAGCAGCTGAGAATGTACATGTGTTTACCGACTATATTGGCCTCGACCCGACACTAAACTCAAACAGTAATGTTAATTTCCGCATGGATTTCAATACCTACCCAAGCGCCCGGACATGGATGTTTGGAGTGAAATTTGATTTATAGTAGTAAAACCGATTAAATGTAAGAGTATGAAAACGAATAAACATATAGCAGCTTATTTATTATTAATAATGGTTTCGGTATTGGGGTTGAGCTGTGAGGATATTCTGGAAGAACCCGTAAAGTCGGAATTTACAGAAAGTACGCTACTGGCAAAGAAATCCGGTCTTGAATCCGTGTTGGCCGATGCCTATGGAAAGATTATCAGTTCAAGAAACACGGTAAAACGTGGAGAAATGACTTCCGACATCCTCTGGCAGCGAGGCGGTGGCGAAGAAGGCACAGCCACTCCCCTGATTAATTTCAACTGGGATTCGTCGAACACACTGGAGGCTTTCGACTGGATGACTTTGTGGGAAGCCATTCGCAATGCCAATATCGTGCTGGCTAATGCACCGGGCGCAACGGGTTTCAACACAGATACCGAACGTCGCCAACTGATTGCCGAAGCGCGTTTTATGCGTGTCTGGGCTTATTATGTTTTGTGGGATCAATATGGAAGCATGCCTATAAGGCAGAGTGTTGACGACCCGGATGTATTGCCCCGTGTTCCGGAAGATGAATTCAGGTCTTTCATCGAAACTGAATTCAAGGCGATCTTAGAAGATATTTATCCGGAAGGAGGAGAGCCTGCCTATGGCCGTGTGAACAGAGGAGGTGTACGCGGGCTACTTTGCCTGTGGTATCTGAATACCCACCAGTGGCAAAAGTGCGCAGACGTAGCAAATGAGATTATTGCAAGCGGAAAGTATAAACTCTGCGACGACTATAATGCAATGTTTGCCATAGAAAATGAGAGGAATACGGAGTTTATGCTCATTTTTTCGCACCTGGCCAACAGTGGTGCCTGTAATTATACGTTGGCAACAGCTTGGCCTACGGATATTCAAATGGGACTGGATGGTTATATAGACGGGGTGATCAATACCCAATGGTCGAGTTTTGCCTCTAACTATCGTATGTACAGGTCTTACTACGATAGTTTTAATGAAAAAGACCAGCGTAAAGGTCGTATTCTGACAAAATATGTGAATACAAGCGGTCAAACAATCGACCTTTTGGAAAATAATATGACAAATGATAAAGGAAATATTCGCGGTATCAAATACCCACCCGATCCGGATGCAAATGCAGACCAGCACGGAAATGACTTTCCATATGTCCGCTATGCGGAAATTTTGTTGGCCAAAGCAGAAGCTATAAACGAACTCTCAGGTCCCAGTCAGGATGTACTTGACCTGATAAATGCAATCAGAAACAGAGCCGGACTGGAAAGTTTTAGCTTAAGCGACTTTTTCGGCGATAAAGAAAAGGTGCTGAACCAGATTCTAAATGAACGCTGGTGGGAGTTTTGGTACGAAGGCAAGCGAAGACGTGATTTGATTCGCAGAGGACGTTTTATCACAGACGCACAAAAGCGTGGCATTAAAAATGCCCAGCCATTCCATGTCTATTTCCCGATTCCTCAATCGGCTATTGATGCGAATCCTTTGTTGGAACAGAATGACGGTTATTAATTAATGTAAATTAGTTATGGACAGCTACGGAGGAGGGGAACTGTACAATTAAAAGGGTTCGTATAATTATCATTTCAATAATAAGTAAAAAACATTGATTATGAAACAAACATGTTTTTGGAGTCTTGCAGGGCTGGTATCCGTATGTTCTGCACAAGCTGTAGAGAAACCCCATATCGTGATTATTTATACGGATGATATGGGTATAGGCGATCTGTCTTGTTATAATAATGGTTGGACAGCGACTCCCAATATAGATCGTTTAGCTGCAAATGGGCTTACATTTAATCATTATTACACGGCGTCGCCTGTAAGTTCTCCTTCACGCGTATCCCTGACCACGGGAATGTTTCCAACAGAGTGGGGCGTAAATACCTTTTTGCATGACAGGGCGGGAAATGCGAAATGTGAGCAGGTTGATTATTTGGATGCATCGGCTCCTTCTATGGCTAAAGCATTGAAAGAAGCAGGTTATTCAACGGCGCATATAGGCAAATGGCACATGGGTGGCGGGCGTGATGTGGATGACGCGCCACAAATTCCCCTTTATGGCTTCGATGAATATATATCAACTTATGAAAGCCCGGATCCCGACAAACTGATAACTGCATCTGACTG
Organism: Mediterranea sp. (in: CFB group bacteria); assembly: GCA_031259755.1. Classification (GTDB taxonomy): domain Bacteria; phylum Bacteroidota; class Bacteroidia; order Bacteroidales; family Bacteroidaceae; genus Bacteroides. The sequence goes on from JAIRKY010000082.1 coordinate 4,986, forward strand.
GATTTGGAGTAAGCAGGACAGTATCAAACGTTGGGAACGTACGGGATACTTTGTTGACAAAGCTTTGGATTTCTTGTTTCGCCATAAAAATAATCCTTGTTTTGTTAATCTTTGGCCAGACGATATGCACGATCCCTGGATTCCGCAAAAAGAATTTTTCGATGACAGGAAGAGTTGGACAAGCCAGTCTAATTTCATTGCTGTACTTGAAGAATACGACAGGCAGATAGGACGTTTTATAGATGGCCTGAAAAAAATGGGGATGTTGGAAAATACATTGATTATCTTTACGAGCGACAACGGAGCCTTGCCCACATTCGACCAAATCCGTACGAATGGTTTGAGAGGTTCGAAAGTCAGTTTGTATGAAGGAGGGATAAGGATGCCTTTCATCATCAGTTGGCCTGCGAAGATAAAAACAGGTGAAGTAGAAGATGAAAGCGTGGTTTGTTCTGTAGATATTTTTCCTTCGCTTTGTGCGATTACCGGTGCAAAGATGCCGGATGGGTTCAATTATAGCGGCGAAGACATGAGCAAGTCATTGTTAGGAATCAAAGCGCAACAGCGTAAAAAAGATATCGTGTGGGATTTCGGTCGAAACCAGTTCTTTGGCCGTCCACCTCAGCCATATCATCAAAGCCCGCACCTGGGTATACGCCGAGGCGACTGGAAGGTGTTGGTAAATGCCGACGGAACAAGTCTTGAACTATTTAATATCAAAGAAGATCCGAATGAAACTTCGAATATATCCGGTAAATACCCTCAAATGGCGGAAGAGATGTCGGAAAAAGTGATTAGTTGGTATTTTACAAAACGTAAGGTAAGATAGATATTATGAATGTTAAATTAATGCCAACATTGCCTCTTGCGACACTCGCTCTTATGACGGGCACATGTAGTGGCGCGGAGAAACAGGAAAAGAAAGTAGAAAATGTCAGACCTAATATCCTGCTCATTCTGGTCGACGATATGGGATATTCGGACTTGGGGTGTTATGGTGGAGAAATACATACGCCTAATCTGGACAAGCTTGCGCAAAACGGATTGCGTTTCAGCCGTTTTTATAATGCCGGACGTAGCTGCCCCACCAGAGCTTCATTGCTGACGGGGCTTTACCCGCATCAGGCAGGCGTCGGACGAATGACATTCGACGAGCATTTACCTGGTTATAGAGGAACCATGACACACAATGGCGTTACAATCGCAGAAGCATTAGGATCAGCCGGATACCAAACGGGAATGATTGGAAAATGGCACGTGGCGGAAACGCCCTTACGGCCGGATCAACGGGAATGGTTAGCGCACCAGGTACAATATGATGAATTTGCTCCCAAAGAGAATTATCCCACTCATCGGGGCTTTGATGATTTTTATGGAACTATCTATGGAGTGGTTGATTATTTCGATCCTTTCAGCCTTGTAAACGGAGAAGAACCGGTAAAGGAAGTTCCGGAAGGCTATTATAGCACGATTGCCTTATCTGATAGCGCCATATCGTATATATATCGATATTCGAAGTCGGAAAATCCTTTCTTTATATACTTGGCCTATCATTCGCCCCATTGGCCGTTACATGCCTTGGAAGAGGATATTAAGAAGTACGAAGATGTTTATAAAGCAGGTTGGGAGAGCATTCGGAACGCCCGTTACAAACGGATGAAAGAACTGGGCATCTTCAATGATCAATCGGAGTTTCTTTCTATCCGTCAATCCGCCAAAGAATGGGAAAGCAATCCGGAACGCGAATGGGATGCCCGTGCAATGGCTGTCCACGCCGCTATGATTGACCGGATGGATCAAGGAATCGGTAAAGTTTTAAAAGCCTTGGAGGAATCGGGTAAGTTGGAGAATACCCTGATCTTATTTATGTCGGACAACGGATGTAGCCCGGAAATCTGTCAAAACTATTCGCCCGGTGAAAATGATCGTCCGGATAGAATGCGTGATGGAACCCCGATTATTTATCCTAAAAATAAAGAAGTATTGCCAGGACCGGAAACGACTTACGCTTCATTGGGACCGGAGTGGGCTAATGTAGCGAATACGCCTTTCCGTTTCTGGAAAGCCAAGATGTATGAGGGAGGTATCTGTACTCCAATGATTACATACTGGCCCGCAGGAATAAAAATAGAAAAAGGAGCGATATACAATGAAGCATGTCATATTATTGATATCATGGCTACTTGTATTGAATTGTCCGGGAACGAATATCCTGAAATCCATAAAGGCAATACCATTCTTCCCATGGAGGGTAAAAGTCTTGTATCTGTCTTACATACCGGAAAACGGAAAGGCCATAAAATCATCGGCTTTGAACATTTCAACGAAAAGGCATTGATGGACGACAATGGGTGGAAAATCGTCCAGCCCGGAGATAACGCTCCATGGGAATTGTATAATCTGAAGACCGACAGGTCGGAACAACATAATCTGGCTGATAAGTATCCCGGCAGAGTTGCTAAAATGGGCAAACAATACGAAGCTTGGGCAAAAAGAACATTGGTGACGCCAACTCCT
>JAIRKY010000090.1 GCA_031259755.1 Mediterranea sp. (in: CFB group bacteria)
GACGGCATATATTGAGGCGATTGCATCTTACCGATAATAGCTGTCGCTTTCTTAACTTCGGCATTGGTCTTTTCAAACAATTGTCTCATTGTCAGATCGCCTTTTGTATCCTTGATCGTTTTTATTAAGAAGTAAGTATAATATCCCTGCTTTTTCTCATGATAAACACTGGATGTCTCGTCACCGCTACTCGAAGAGAAACTCAATGTATTTCCTTGCGGTAAACCGGTCTTCGGGACTACACGTACACCTTTCTGCGCGACCAGCGGAGCCGCACTTTTGTAACCGCCACTGAAACACGCATCCAAAAATACATAAGCTCCCTTGATGGGATAAGTAGCCAAAGCCTTATACAGATCGGCAAGCGAAATACCCAGGCGAATATTCTTACCGGTAATATCCACTGGAAGCAGATACGGTTCCTTGGTAGCCTCGTCATTATTGCCGTGTCCGGAATAATAGAATATCAGTTCGGCTTCGGGGTCGGTGTTTGCCATGCTCACCAGCCAGTCGAGCCGTTCGTGCATCATACCGGCCGTGGCGTTGGGAACCATCTTTATCTGGCCGTCGGGCACGCCAAACGTACGTATGCAGTATTCGCGGAACACGATGGCGTCATTCACGGCATACGGCACATTGATCTCGGCATTGGCGCCCGTCATGCTGTAATCTTCGTTGCCGATGATCAACGCATAACGATGGCGGTTCGGTTCTCCTACGGGTACGTCTTCCAGCAGTTCGCTCTTGAAGCCGATCTTAAAGTCTTCGATATCCACCTTACGCGCGGTCAGATCTCCGTTGATATGGATAGTGCTGGCCGTGGTCAGGTAGTCGCCTAACTTCACCTTGTAGGCTTCGCTCAGGTAAGAAGAGCGGCTGTCTTCGCTCACACTCACCATCACCGCGATCGAGTCGCCGTCGAAACGTTTGTTCACCACAAAGGCGTAGTCCAACGTAGCCACGTCGCCGGGCGCGATGCTGTCTATCGTCATTTCCGGAATGTCTTTGGTAAAGATATTGTTCGGCAGCCTGAAGTTCAGCTTAACGTTGTGGGCCGTCTGCGATCCGAAGTTCTGTACGGCGAGCGTTAGCTTTCCGTTCTTGCCCAACGTAATGGAGGTTCCCTCTTCGGCGAAGAACTGATGATCGGCCACGCGCAGGCGCGGCATGGCGTATTCTTGCGTATTGACGATCAACTCGGCCGCGTCGGCGTCGAAACCGTTCGCCTCGAAAGCGTAGATGTTGAGCTTTGCCAAAGCGGAAGGCATCTCTTTCTTCACCAGATAACGGAACGTATATTTCTTTGAAGTTCCCGCGGGGATATTGCCTCCGTCCAGTTCGCGCGGACCGTCGAAGTATTCGTCGTAACCCTGTTGCTCGGATAAGCGGAGGCGAAGATTGTAGGCATCGCCCACTCCCTTGTTCTCAATGGTGAACTGCACCGCGAAGCTTTCGCCCGCGTCTATTACCTTGTTCATGTTGCTGTCTATGAAACTGTCCACGTGGATAACGAGCATGGCCGCTTCTACCGGTACGGGTACGTGTTCCTCCGATTGTTGTTTCACGGTTTCCGTCTCCTTCAACGCCTCGTTGTAAGCCAGCAAGCGTGAGGGGAACGAAGTATAGGACGCACCGTCTGCGATGATTTTCGTCAGCACTTCATATTCGGCTTTCATGTCCATATACTCATACACACCCGCCAGTCCCTGCATGAACTTTACGGAAGAAGGATCTTCCTCCAGGATTTTCAGGAACAGGTCTTTAGCATCCAACAAATAAGCGGAAGCGCGCTGGCGCACGAGTGCATACTCGTTGTCATTGACTATTGTGAGGCCATTGTTCACAATGTCCACCGCAATCTTGAAATTGGTACGCGCCAAACCGGTCATGATACTGAAATCATTGGGATACAAGGCGTACAGGCGTTTGAAGATGTCGAGCGCTTCCACGCTTTTTCCCTGGCGTTCCAGAATGCGCGCCTTAGTGGGCAACACTTTCTCATTGTTGGGGTCAATGGCCAGAATGCGGTCGATGGCGGCCAGCAACTTAGATATATCGTTCGTGGCGATATGCACGTTCACTAAATTGTAAAGGAAGTCGAGTGAAACGGGATACTTAGCGATGGCCTTCTCTAATATCTGTTCCTGTCCGGCATAGTTCTTCTGCGCCTGATAGATCATGCTCATATATACGTAACAGTCTTTCTCCTGCGTATCGGTACCCGTATTCAGGTATTCCTGAAAGTACTTCAAGGCCTGCGCATACTTTTGCAGGTTATAGGCAGATGTCGCCGCGTAATATACGATCGAAGCATAGCGGTTGTCCTTGGGTAGCGGTTCGCTGCGGAAAGCCTTCAATTGCGGCATTTCGATATAGGCGGCTGCCAGGTCGATGGCTTTGGAAGGTTGTTTCTGCTCGGAATAAAACACGGCGCCGTTCAACAAGTAAGGGTATATGGCGCTCAGGCGTTTTTTCGCACCGCTCAGGTATTCGTCGTTGTCCGGCGCATCCAGCACCTTTATATATTCTTTGTAACTGTCCAGCAGGTAGGCGTACATCGCGGGGATGTTTGTTCCTTTATCGCGTTCGCTCTCAAAAAGCACATACTGCTGGTTGGCGCGCTTGGAAACGGTGGCGGCATCTTGTGCCGACACTTTTGTTTCCATCACCCCGATAAGGAGTATGATCAGTATAAGAAATCTATTCATAGATATAGGGTTCTTGGGGTTGTATGTTCTTAAATTTTTGAGTTTATCACTGCACGGGGAAAGCGTCTACGATTAGAAACTCCACTGTGATCTTGCGAAATTCTCCGCCACGTTCCTTGGCTATTTCCACGTAATATTCATACTCGTTCCTGGTCTTCTCCAACGTAGTGACGTTTTTTTCGATATAGTCTTTCACGCCGGCGGCACGCACCAACGCAAGCTGTTCGTTGCTGGTAATACCGGTAGCTTTCGTTACGGTAATGTTATCGAGGTTGCCGTTTTTATAGTAAGGCTCGTCGGTGTATTCTCCATACTGGCCGTTGTAGGCTATACGCCCGCGAATGGGACTGGCGTCGGCTGAACCGGTGATGACCACGTTCACCTGCTTGCTTTCGCCCAGATACTTGGCAAGGCTACTCTCGAAAGCATCCTTGATGATCTTCATCAGAGACATGGCAGCATTGGAGTGTTCTATGTTGTAACCGCCGGACGGGAAGTCTTCCTTGGCGGAAAATTCTTTGTTGATAACCTCATACTGGTAACCCACCTTATAGTTCAGTATCTTCTTGCCGTTGGCATCCACATCGGAAATGACCTCCGTCATCACGTTGATCTGTGTGTTCTCGGTGATCAGCTTGTTCAGTTTATTCTCTTCAATGATGGCTTCCATGATTTCTTTCAGTTGTTCTTCTTCGCGGCTGGCCAGTTGCATCACATCCAACGGCACGAAATCCTCATCGTCTTCGATAGCCGTCAGCTTGGTACGCCCGATGTTATCATAGATATACACCTTGTTGTTGGTTTCGTTGAGTACCTCCACGTAAGCCAGCTCGAACTCATCGTTGTCGTTCAGCACATACACCGCGTTGTTGAACTTCAGATCCTTTCCGTCCTTGAAATCTTCTGCTTCACCGGCGGGCACTTCCAGAACGATGGGCGGCAGGGAGTTGAAGCCGATGCTCAGTACATTGCCGGACTCATCATAATCGCCCACGAACGGATTGTCGAGGGATATGCGGTCGCCGGCCAGTTCGGTGGCCACTTCCTGAGCGAACAATGCCTGCTGTTTCAGGCGCGTTTCATCGTTCACGCGGATAGCATAGTCTTCCATAGATTCGCCCTCAGCCATCTTGATCCACTCGTTCATGCGGGCGTCCACTTCCTTGCTCATCAGTTTGCCGAAGAAGGGGTTCAGGCCATTGGCATCCCAGAACACGATTTCCTTGGCGCGGTTGGAGATCATAAATATGCTGCTGTTCTGCTTGTCCATAAAGAAGCGGCCGGCGGTCACGCTTCCGGGAACCTCCGCAAGGACCTGTTCTATCTTGTTGCTTTTCAGATTCACGACCACGATGTCACGGCCGTCCCTTACTACACTGACATACTTGCCTTCCGGATGGAAAGAAGGGGCGGACAGATTGACGCCCAATGTGTCGAGCGTCTGTGTCTTTTCCCAATTTCTCGTGTCGAAGATAGTCAGGATATTGTCATCTGTAACTACCGCCAGCAGTGAGGCATCGTCGGAGAAATCCATACCGTTCACATTAGCTTCCATTGGAATGGCTTCACGCAATTCTTTCGTCTGGAAGTTCCAGATATCAAGATTATTACCCGTTCCGGCGGCAATAAAGTAGTTGTTGGAACTTACTGCTAACGTGGTAGCCACAGCCTCTCCCTGAATATATGCATTGGGGAGATATTCCTTTGTATCATAAATGATGATCTCGCCCAGGGAATTGGATGCCACGAAGTGGCGGGCATCGTCGGCATAGCACATCGCTACGTTGACAATGTTTCTTTTCGAGGCTTCCTTCATCAGCTTTTTACCGGATTCTCCTTGCAATACGAAAGGCAGGTTCGCTCTTTTCTTCAATCCTTTACGTTTATCTTCCAGTTCGAACAGTTTTCTGTTGCGTTCGCGGAATGAATAAATGGATATGGGTTTGTCTCCACGCATCACGGCTACCGAACTGCCTGTGGGGTTAAAGGTTATCCGGTCGATGTTCCGCACTTCGCAGATATAAATATCACGCAACGTCAACAAAGAACCGTCCGACAGGAAAGCCGTACAATAGACGGTGTTGTCGAAAGCTGAAATCTGTTTTGCCGACGGGAAACTCCTGCGTAGTTGGACTTGCGCCTTCACCTGGCTGCAAAACAATGCGCTTACAAAAAACAGTCCTACGCTTTTCAGTAAGTAGTCCGTTAATCTTTGTCTTTTCATAAATAATTGGTTGTTATGTTAGCGAATGATTTCCGGCGCCACAGCCTTATACCGGTCCATACATACTCCAATGGGGGCGCCTATGTATGTAGGATCGCAAATTACGAACTTCCCGCCGTCATCCAGCATGATATAGTCGCCCGGTACGTCCCCGGTAAAGCGGACGGCGGAGGCTATATGCCCGGGATAATCGAGCAGTGCGGTTTCCAGCCCAAGCAACTCTTTCACCAAGGTGGAATACAGCATCGCCCGGTCTTCGCAGTCGCAATAAGGATAGAAAAACGTTTCGTCGGGAAAGAAGGGTTTCTCATAGCCGAACTGATCACCGTCTGTCTTGTACTCAAAAGCAGTCTGCACGAAGTTCAGCAGCAGGTTGGCGGCATCTTTCTCCGGTTTTCCTGCAATGACGGCTTGCAACTGCGGATATAGGGAAGAACGTAATTCCTCGCTCATCGGCGTTTTGTAGCGAACCACCACGCCACACTGGGGATAGTCTCGATAGAAATCCACCAGATTCTTGTTGATCGCAATCTCTATTTTCAGATTGTCGCCTTGCGGAAAAAGTGTGCGATCCTGTTCCTGCATCTCAAAAGCCGGGACACCTTCGATGTTCAGGCATACCAGATTCTTGGCATCCGCGAAGTTTTCCGGATAGGTGTAAATCTTGTTGGAGCTATGAGGCGCAGGTTCGAATACATAATAGTTGTTTTCGTTCAGATTGAGATAGGGAACTCCGTAAATGGTACCCGCCGGAGCGACCAACAACTTTAAACGGTCGTCTATTTTGGCCAAGCGTACTTTAAAGCCCGATTTGTTCAGCAGGAACATTTGCAGGAAGATGATCTCGTTCGTGTGTTCCGCTCCATATAACTGTACACCGATTTGTTTCGTGAACAAGAGATAGGCCCAGTCACTCAGGCGCTTCTCTTTCTTGATCGTCATGCAATCGTTCACCAATTGCTCGTAATCTTTCCCACACAATTTTTTCCAAGCATCGGCTATATTCCCTTCCTTATCACCGGACAACGCCAAGTCGTCTATCACGTCCGTAGCCACCTCGAAAACAGTGCCGTAAAACTCAACCGGAGTACGTTTTACCGGCTCTCCGGGCTTTACAACAGGCGCTGTCACCAATACAGGCGTATAAAGCTTTCCGGGCACATACACTCCAGGATCTGTCCCCACCTTTCCACCGGGTACCGGTGAGTCCGGCGCTTTCGGCTTTCCAGGCTTGATCTCTACAGGAGGCAACTTTGGTTTTGTCTTGTCGAACGTTACCGGCTCGGGTGGTTCGGGACGTTCCGGAACCGGAATGGGCGTAAAAGCTTCGTACTGTTTCCACGCCTCCCGCAGGAACGTTTCAAACTCGGCATCCGCCTTGTTCTTGAACGCTTCAAAGTCGCTCTGCTGCTTTTTGGCAAAATTCTCAAATTCTTTCTCTATATCTTGTGCATGACAAGATACCGTCCACAAAAGGACGACCAAACATGCCGCAAACAAATGTTTTATCATATATATTCTTTATAGGTTGTCGTGAAAGCTTTAGTATCTTATTTTATCAATATCATGTCGTAAAAGGCACATCGTCGATCGTTTGATATGGCATACACCCACTTCAACACATTCTCGTAGGTCACTTCGCCCGTAAACGGGATGTTCTCTTTGGTAGCCACCATCATCATATTGATTTTCTCGCTATCCTTACCCTGTTTCTCCATCAGATAATTCACCTTATCCGTAAGAGGAACCGGATATTCCTTTCCGGCTTTCAGCAGGGTGTTGCCTTCGTAGTTATTAGGATAGAGTAACGAACCGCCCTTGCTGTCGAACCAGAATATCTTCAGATAAGAATCCGCGCCATGCACTTTCAATCTGGCGCGAAGCACATCCCCGGCCTGATATAAGGTCGCTATCCCTTTCACCTCCAATGCATAAGCCTTGTCCACCTTCTCCTCTTTCTGCACCGTGGCGTCGATGGTCACTACTTTGTATAGGCTACGGCTTCCTTCATCCCATATCTCTTCCACCTTTTTGCCGGTAATGTTCACCATTCCACCTATGGCCAGCACATTCATCTGCGAGTAGGCTTCCTGAAACTCTGTCCCGTTCTCCTGCGTTACCTGTCCGAATACGGACCATACATTTTCCATAACGCCGGCTTTGCTCAATGCCTCTTTCTTCGCTTCCAGAAGGGCGCGTTCTTCGGCCTCTTTCAGAGTGACATCGCCACTGACCAGCCAACGCCCCTGCACACCCTTTACCTTGACCTTTTCCTGGGCATGCAAAGAAACAGCCGACAGCGTTACAATCAGGAATACAATATTAATCAGATAATTCCGATCCATCCGGAAATGCTTTATTAATATCCCAACTTATCCAATTCCTTGGCTAACTCCTCTGATTTGGCGGCCAGTTCCTTGCGGATGGCCTGTACAGCCGCCTTATTGGCGTCTTGTATGCTGTAGCCCAAAGTCACCATGACTTCCACATTCTGGTTGGACAATGTTCTGTAAACTTCCACCAAAGGAAGGACACGTCCCAGAGTAGCGGAAATGACACTCTTGCTGGCTGCCACTACGCTCGACAGACTGGCCGCGTTTTCTTGTCCCATGTCGTCATTAGCCACTTTGGCTTCGATGAGTTGTGATACCTTAGTCTGAATTTGTCCGGCAAGGTCTATTTTAGCGGTATTAGTAGCCTGCAAGGCGGCAGCCGACTGGTTTCCGCCTATAATTCTTGCGGAAGCTACATACCAATACGGATTACCGTCCGTATCCAATTCCACTTGTTTCTCCCAGGCTGTTTCTATTTGCTTCGCCAGAGGCAACTTGCCTGCCGGCGTTTTAAAGCCTTCTTTCTCCAAGGCTTTGGCTTCTTTCCTGGCTTCCTTGATTGCTTTTCTGTGCAATTCCTTGTCCATTACTTTTTCCTGCTTTTTCAGGTTTTTATAATCCTTACCCGTTGCCTTTTCCTGTGCGATAACGTTAACGGCAAACATCATGATAAACGCTACGAAAGCGCCGATAAACAAATTCTTTTTCATATTTCATTTGATTTTAACAAGCAGGGCCTGTCCCTTCCACTAATAAATGACCATTCACATCAGACCCCATTTAATGCCATGATCGAGGGATAAAATTAAGATACTTTTTAATACGTTAATCATCCCTCCGCTATTAATTATATTTATTTAACGCCGGACAGTCCTTTTTAAATATTTAAATAGTTTGATCGCGACATATTATGGAACTTTCGTGTGAAATTGTGTATTTCTTATGGTCAATATATAATTCCGGCATTTCTCCGGTAAGTAGATCTAAACGGGTAGAGTGGAGGAGTAATGAATATGCTTTTTCAATATCCCTCCGTTCTTGCGGCAAGGATAGCGTGTACGAAAGGAGAAAGTAAAGATTCTATTTTGCGATAATTTATGAAAAGATTAGGGCAAATGCATGATATAGCATAAATTAATTTGCCATTTCCGAGATAAACTTGATACGCACCAAACGAATCTCATCTTCAGAGAAATCTGTCCCAAGTTCCTCTAACGCGTCATCAACACTATCTGTTGTCGATTCTTTAAAATAACCGTAAATATCCAGCAGGTGATCTTCATCCATGATTTCATTCAGGAAATAATCAATGTTCAACTTCGTCCCTGAATACATGATTGCTTCTATCTCATCCAGTAGCTCCCCGAATTCAATACCCTTTGATACCGCAATGTCATCAAGCGCAACTTTACGGTCAATGGCCTGAATAATGGAAACCTTCAGTTTTGACTTATTGGCAACGGTACGTACCCGCAGATCTTCCGGACGGTCAATCTCATTTTCCTCACAATGCGTCTTGATCAATTTACAGAATTCCGTACCATAACGTTTAGCTTTTCCGGCGCCAACTCCAGGTATATTCTGTAATTCTTCCAAAGTTACCGGATAGATGGTAGCCATCGCTTCCAACGAAGGATCCTGGAATATAACGTATGGAGGCACCTCTAACTTCTTTGAAAGCCTTTTACGCAAGTCTTTCAACATAGCGTAAAGTATCGGGTCTACCGCACATGAACCGCCGCTTCTGGTTGGCGCTTCCTCTTCAATCTCTTCATAGTTGTTATCTTCCGTAATTTTGAAAGATTGAGGTTCTTCCAGAAATTTACGACCCGCATCTGTTACTTTAAGCGTACCGTAGTTTTCCACATCCTTACTCAGATAACCGGCTATCAATGCCTGGCGAATAACAACATTCCAAATTTTATCCTTTTCGCCCATACCCGATCCGAAGACTTCCAGGTCTTCGTGTAAATGCGCTTGTACTACTGAGGTTTCGTTACCTAATAGAATGTCAATTATATAATCGGATTTAAAATTTTCCTTTACCGCTATGATCGCTTCAATCACAGTACACAATAGTTCTTTCGCCTCCACTTGCTTTTTGGGATTTAAACAGTTGTCACAACTCCCACAATTTTCTTCTGTATACTCCTCGCCGAAATAGTGTAATAACAATTTTCGCCGGCATATCGAAGATTCGGCATAAGCAGCCGTTTCCAGTAAAAGTTGTTTACCTATTTCTTGCTCAGCTACCGGTTTGCCTTGCATAAACTTCTCCAGTTTTTGCAAGTCTTTGTTGGTATAGAAAGTAATACATATACCTTCCCCTCCATCTCTACCGGATCGTCCGGTTTCCTGATAATATCCTTCCAGGCTCTTTGGTATGTCATAATGGATTACATACCTTACATCCGGTTTATCAATTCCCATACCAAAAGCAATCGTTGCAACAATCACATCAGTCTTTTCCATAAGGAAATCATCCTGATTGGCCGTTCTCGTAGGTGAGTCCATACCAGCGTGATAAGCGCGGGCATTAATTCCATTTGCCTGTAGTATCTCGGTCAATTCTTCGACTTTCTTTCTACTCAAGCAGTAAATAATACCGGATTTATACGGATTGTTTTTAATAAATTTAATAATATCTCTATCTATATTATTCGTTTTAGGACGTACTTCATAATACAGATTCGGACGATTAAATGAAGATTTAAATACTTTCGCGTCTATCATTCCCAGGCTCTTTTGAATATCATGCTGCACTTTGAGAGTAGCAGTAGCAGTCAAAGCAATAAGAGGCGCCTTACCGATTTTATTAATAATAGGTCTTATGCGTCTATATTCCGGACGGAAGTCATGCCCCCATTCCGATATACAGTGCGCTTCATCAACCGCATAAAAAGAGATATGTACGTCTCTAAGAAAATCTACATTTTCTTCTTTAGTCAGTGACTCCGGCGCCACATAAAGCAACTTTGTTTTCCCTGTCAAAATATCGGATTTCACCTGATCAATGGCGCTTTTGCTTAAAGAAGAATTAATAAAATGCGCCACACCCTCTTCTTCACTGAAGTTACGCATCGCGTCTACCTGGTTCTTCATTAAAGCAATTAATGGAGAAATAACAATAGCGGTTCCATCAAGCAGCAAAGAAGGCAACTGATAACACAGTGATTTTCCACCACCAGTGGGCATTAATACAAAAGTATCTTTCCCATCAAGCAAATTCTGAATGATCGCTTCCTGATTTCCCTTAAACTTATCAAAGCCAAAGTGCTTTTTAAGCTGACACGCTAATGTGTTCGTCTCCGTCATTGTTTCAAATGCTTTTTCAATTCATTGTTTAACCTGTTTAAAGTCTCATCCGTAAGAGCTTTAACAAAGTTAAAAACAACTTCTAAAATGCCAAGCAATTTATCTCTAATATTTTTTTAATGAAAACGGTACCACAGTTACCTCAGAATCTTTTGTCCATTGATTAAGCGATTTGCAACCTCTCCAAATTCGTTTTTTCCAGTTGTCGCTTCGCATAATCCAGCGTTACTTCATATACCCTATGGCTTTGCGATGGTATATTAAACATTATATCCATCATTATCGTCTCCACAATGGAACGTAATCCGCGGGCTCCCAGTTTGTACTCAACCGCTTTATCCACAATATAGTCATAGACACCATCCTGGAAGATCAATTCTACTTCATCCATTTCGAATAATTTGATATACTGTTTAATAATCGAATTCTTAGGCTCGGTAAGAATTGCCCGCAAAGCCTCTCGGTCGAGTGGCTGTAAATAAGTCAATATAGGTAAACGACCTATGATCTCAGGGATCAATCCAAATGATTTCAAATCTTGCGGAGCTATATACTGAAGCATATTATTCTTGTCAATAGTAGCCGTACCTTTAGACGCATTATATCCTACTACATGCGTATTCAAACGTTGAGCGATCTTTTTCTCTATACCGTCAAATGCTCCGCCACAAATAAACAGGATGTTTTTTGTATTTACCTGAATCATTTTCTGATCCGGGTGTTTACGGCCTCCCTGAGGCGGCACATTAATAACAGAGCCTTCGAGTAGCTTTAACAAACCCTGCTGTACGCCTTCACCACTTACGTCACGAGTGATGGAGGGATTATCACTTTTACGAGCGATCTTATCGATCTCATCAATAAACACAATACCTTGTTCAGCTTCAGGAACATTATAATCAGCCACCTGTAACAAACGAGTAAGAATACTTTCAATATCCTCTCCCACATATCCGGCTTCGGTCAAGACTGTCGCATCTACAATCGTAAAAGGGACTTTCAGCAATTTAGCTATGGTACGCGCCAACAACGTTTTGCCGGTTCCCGTACTCCCTACCATGATAATATTCGATTTTTCAATCTCTACATCATCTTTGGTATTATGTTGAAGCAGACGTTTATAATGATTATAAACGGATACCGACAAGAAGCGCTTTGCATCATCCTGACCAATTACATATTGATCCAAGAATTGTTTTATCTCCTGTGGTTTAGGAAGCTCTTTCATATTCAATCGTGTAGATGCTTTTCTTCCACAACCGGATTCTCCTAACGTTTCACGCGTTATTTCATAGGCTTGAGTTGAACATATATCACAGATACACGCATTTATTCCTGTGATCAGAAATCCAACTTCATCTTCGGAACGTTCGCAAAAGCTACATTTCCTTTTGTTATTCTTTCCCGTTTTAACGCTTTTCATTCCAAGAACATCTCCTATGGTTTACGGATCAACACCTCATCAACCATTCCATAATCCTTAGCTTCCTGAGCAGTCATCCAATAATCGCGATCAGAATCCGCCCATACTTTGTCGAATTCAGTATGCGAATGATCGGCAATAATCGTATAAAGTTCTTTTTTAATCTTCATGATCTCACGGGCGGTAATTTCAATATCCGATGCCTGTCCCTGCGCACCGCCCAATGGCTGGTGGATCATTACGCGGGAATGTTTCAGTGCGGAACGCTTACTCTCCGCGCCGGCCACCAATAAGATTGCTGCCATAGAAGCTGCCATGCCGGTACAGATTGTCGCTACATCACTATTTATAAACTGCATCGTATCGTATATACCCAGTCCGGCATATACAGAACCTCCCGGTGAGTTGATATAAATAGAGATATCTTTACTTTGATCCACAGAATCAAGATATAGTAATTGCGCCTGCAGTGTATTTGCAGTATAATCATCGACCTGCGTTCCCATAAATATAATACGATCCATCATTAATCTTGAGAATACATCCATTTGAGTCACATTCAGTTGTCTTTCTTCAAGAATATATGGGTTCAGATAAGGTGTCTGTGAGTTAATTACGTCATCTAAAACCAAACCATTCATTCCAAGATGTTTGGTCGCATATTTTCTAAAGTCATCTCTCATAATTTCTAATATTATAAAGAAAATTGTAGCGAAATCTATACCCAAACTCTGTGTCAATCGAGTAATTGGCTAAATTCATCATACGATACAGTTTTGGGATTTAATTTAATTATTTCTTTCAATTTGTGCGCCAGCTTCAGATCAAGCACACGACTAACGATATTAACTGCTTTTTCACTCTGTTTTAACATCTCCCTGGCATAATTCTCGAGGACTTCACCGGAGATAGTCATCATACCGTATTGTACAAACTGTGTTCTGGCCATATCTATCGCCATATTGAGCATATCACTCTGCTCTACCTTAAGATCGTATTCTTTCACTAACTTTTCTTTGATCAACTGCCATTTTATATCTTTGATCATCTGTTCAAAGTGTTCATCAACATATCCCACTTCTTTATCTTTATCTTTATAGCTTTGAGCCAGAAAACGTTTCAGCGATGCTTCCGGACGTGCCAATTCACCCACTCTCTTAATCAATATTTCACGAACATCTTTTATGAATTTATAATCACTGTATGTAATGAACTGAGCGGTAACACATTCTTTTATTTTTGCATGGAATTCTTCCTCACTTTTCGCAGCATCTTTGCCAAGTACCAAGTCGAAAAGTTCCTGATTCAGTTCACCTTCAGTAAAACGAGTGATCTCTTTCACCTGGAAGCTGAAATCAGAAGTAAGTTTTGCAACAGCAAACTTATCTACATGAAGTAATGACGCAATTTCCGCTTCATGGCCCCCATAAGCTTTATTCGGATTGAACACCAATACATCATCTGTTTTGGCGTCATTAAAAATGGCCTTTTGAGCATCGTCCTCCATATATACCGGCATAATCATAGCATTTTCCACCTGGACTCCGCCTTTCTTCGTATTTCCTTTCTCATCCAGTTCAGCAATAGATCCCGTCAACACATCCTTTTCCTGATAAGAATCTACTTTTTCATATTTACCACTACCTTGAATATATGTCTTGACTTGATCGTCAATTATTTTATCTTCTATTTCAATCGTATAAAAGTCAACCTCATCGCTTTCCGTAACCTTCAGTTCTAATTCCGGAGCAATAGCTATGTCGAAAACAAATTCAAAATCTTCCATTGTATCAAAGTCAATTTCAGATTGCTTTTCTTCATTCAGTATCGGCTCTCCAAGTAGATTGATATTATTTTCTTTAATGTATTCGTTGATTTCTTCCAAAAGCAGTTTGTTTACTTCTTCAATAACAGTAGGTTTGCGATACATTCTCTGCATCAAGCCCATTGGCGCCATTCCTTTACGGAAGCCCGGAAGTTGAGTTTTGCGACGCAACGCTTTCAACGATATATCTACTTGTTCCTGATAATCCGCCTTTTCGACTTTTACTGTAAGCAAGGCGAATACTTTGTCAATGCTTTCTAATGAAACGTTCATTCCGACAACTATTTATTTAAATTTATATTTCTTCTTCTATTTCGAACGAGCGTGCAAAATTAGCGTTAATCTTTTAATAACCAAATAAGATTTTCGAATTATTCAAATAAAGTCAATCGCTGACTATCAGAACGGTTCATTCAAACGAAAAAAGTTAATCTTTGGTCTGGAAATCTTTGCGGCGCAACACAAAACTGTTACTCAAATACTTCTCACGCACAATTTTATTTTCGGCTAACTCTTCAGGAGTTCCCTGGAACAGGATCTTTCCTTCAAACAATAAATACGCCCGGTCAGTAATACTCAACGTTTCCTGCACATTATGGTCGGTGATCAGAATACCAATATTCTTATCTTTCAGTTTCCATACGATCTGTTGGATATCCTCTACTGCGATCGGGTCTACCCCGGCGAACGGTTCATCCAGCATGATAAATTTCGGGTCGATAGCCAGGCAACGTGCAATCTCCGTACGACGACGTTCACCTCCGGATAATTGATTACCCAGATTCTTCCGCACTTTCTGCAAACGAAACTCCGCAATCAAACTCTCCAATTTTTCCTTTTGGTATTCCTTAGATTTATTTGTCATTTCGAGCACGGCGGCAATATTATCTTCCACACTCATCTGACGGAATACGGAAGCTTCCTGGGCAAGATAACCAATACCCGTTTGCGCACGCTTGTACACCGGATATTTCGTTATTTCCAGATCATCAAGAAAGATACGCCCCTCATTGGGGGTGATCAGCCCTACAGTCATATAGAACGACGTGGTTTTTCCTGCTCCATTGGGTCCCAATAATCCTACGATCTCTCCCTGTTTCACATCAATAGAAACATGATTCACTACCGTGCGTTTACCGTATTTCTTGACCAGATCCTCAGTTCGAAGCATCATCTTGCTCTCTTCCATAATCCTTGTTATTTTGGGCAAATGTAGTAAAAATCAGTTGAAATAATGTACATTTGCAGCAAATATACGTTTATGTTCAGAGCGTTTAAGACTGTAGGTAAATATATTCTGTTAATGAAACGCGCTTTCGCACGTCCCGAAAGAGTCTATATGTACTTCAAGCAATTCATTAAAGAGGTTGACCAATTGGGTGTCAGCTCCATTGGCATCGTATTGCTGATCTCATTCTTTATTGGCGCTGTTATTACGTTACAAATAAAATACAACATAAAGAGTCCCTGGATGCCCCGTTGGACGGTGGGCTATGTGACCAGAGAAATTATGCTGCTCGAGTTCTCATCTTCGATCATGTGTCTGATCTTGGCGGGTAAAGTCGGATCAAATATTGCTTCGGAATTGGGTACGATGCGTGTAACACAGCAGATTGACGCATTAGAAACTATGGGAATCAATTCGGCGTCCTATCTCATTCTTCCTAAAATCATATCACTGGTTACTTTCATTCCTATCCTTGTGACTTTCAGTATATTTGCAGGGATTATCGGAGCATTCGCGACTTGTTGGATGGGCGGAATAATGATGGCTACCGACCTGGAATATGGACTACAATATGTTTTCCAGGATTGGTTCGTATGGTGCGGGATCATAAAATCCCTCTTCTTCGCGTTCATTATTGCCAGTGTATCCGCATTTTTCGGCTATACGGTAGAAGGTGGTTCCATTGAGGTAGGAAAAGCATCGACCAATTCTGTTGTTTCAAACAGTGTCCTTATATTATTTGCCGACTTGATATTAAGCAAACTTTTAACCTCATGATTGAAATAAAAGGAATACATAAGTATTTCGAAGACAAGAAGATTCTAATCGATATAAATGCCAGGTTCGAAGATGGGAAAACCAACCTGATCATTGGTCAAAGCGGCTCCGGGAAAACGGTACTGATCAAATGTATCGTGGGGTTACTTATCCCTGAAAAAGGAGAGATCCTATATGATAACCGTAACTTCCTGGACATGGGTAAAAAAGAAAAAAAGATGCTCCGCAGGGAAGTGGGTATGATCTTTCAAAGCGCCGCATTATTCGACTCCATGAGTGTGTTGGATAATGTCATGTTTCCATTGAATATGTTCAGCAACGACACTTTACGCGAACGGACCAAAAGAGCGATGTTCTGCCTGGAACGTGTAAACCTGCTCGAAGCTAAAAATAAATTCCCGGGAGAAATCAGCGGGGGTATGCAAAAACGCGTCGCTATAGCCCGGGCTATTGTACTGAAGCCACAATATCTATTTTGTGATGAACCAAACTCCGGACTTGACCCTAAAACATCATTGGTAATCGACGAACTGATTCATGGTATCACTCAAGAATACAACATGACCACCATCATCAATACGCATGATATGAATTCTGTGATGAATATCGGAAAAAAGATCATCTTTATCTATCAAGGACATAAAGAGTGGGAAGGCGCTAAAGACGAAATATTCACCTCCAGCAATCAACGCTTGAATGACTTCATCTTTGCATCAGATATTTTCAGGAGAGTAAAAGAGGTCGAAGTATACAACCTCGAAGGCTGAAATCATTTACAAACGATAAAAACAGGTTGAGAAAAAAACCAATGAGGATATATTTATGAGCACGATGTTCGACACTTTACTCAAACTTCCGCTATTCCAGGGACTTTCGCAGGAAGACTTTACTAATATTTTAGAGCGGGTAAAGTTGCATTTTATTAAATATAAAGCAGGAGAACTGATCGCAAAAAGTAATACTCTGTGCACAGGACTTATCTTTTTACTAAAAGGCGAAGTTGATGTACGGACAACTCCGGAGAGCCAACTCTTTACATACATCGAAACGGTCAAGACTCCTTATTTGATAGAACCGGAAGCTTTATTCGGAATGAATCCCCATTTTAAGGCGTCTTATATAGCTAAGACAGAAGCGAACGTAATGATGGTAGACAAAATGCTTGTGCTTAAAGAACTACTCAGATATGATGTATTCCGCCTTAATTATGTGAATAGTGTAAGCAATCGCGCCCAATCTATTTATAACCGCTTATGGAAGATGCCTGCAAGTGGAACTACCCGGAAAGTTATATACTTCTTTCTTATATACGCTGAGAAGCTCGAAGGAGAAAAGACAATTATTATCAAAATGAAAGATTTAGCGGAGATTCTCGATGACACACGCCTAAACGTATCAAGGGTTCTCAACGATCTTCAGAGCCAAGGCCTGATTGAACTAAGACGCAAGGTTATCTATATACCTGAGATCAGCAAGCTTCTCTGACCGATACGATTTTACAGGTCGTTAAACCGTACTTCATGAAATATCGTAATTAACAACATACGCCGGATTACCCAAATAAGGGATAAATAACAGACCGGACTTCTACAAAAAAATATTACTAGACGCAATCGGTGCATAACTAGACGGGATATTAAAAATATTCGTTGAGTTATT
>JAIRKY010000095.1 GCA_031259755.1 Mediterranea sp. (in: CFB group bacteria)
GGTTTGACAATTACAGGAGGCTTTGTAGAAACTATGAACTCACATTTGATTCAGCGGAGGAAATGGTCAAAATTGCTGCCATAAGATTACTACTGAATAAAATTTAAACAAGCTCTAAATTGGGGGGGGTATAAAGAGATACTAAACCAAGTATTTTGTGAAATGTCGCATTTAAATGCAGTCACAATGCCACTATGAAATTGAGGGGATCGCTGAAGAGTAACTTCCCGTTTCGCCGGCTAAGCAAAGGGGTAGTGTATCAGGCGGTATTGCTTGAGTGAGGAAATAACGGGAATTTTTAAAAGAGAATTTTATCAACTCATGTTACGCACAATCAAAAAAAGGTTTAATTTAGCAGGATGAAAAAAGAAGTCACGAATTTCCGAGAACCAATTTAAATGAGTAACTTGTATCCTGTTCTTCAAAGGATAATACTTATAGCAAAAGGGAGAGGCGCTACCTCTATCCAAACATGAATATTATCCCCATTTAAAAGTGAGATACTCACATCAACCGGCCTTTTAAACCAACAAAGATAACTACCCCCCCCCTATGAAACACTTCAAACCCATACTCTTCCTCGCTTGTATGTGCACCATGCAGACCCTCCTGTCCAACCCCGTCATCATCGGAAACAGTCGTTTCACTTTCATCACCGGCCACCTGGTGCGCATGGAATACGCGCTCGACGGACGCTTCCTTGACGATCCCACCCTGTTTGCGGCCGACAGGACGCTTCGTTGCGCCGATGTGAACGTCGAGAAACAGGCAGGTAACCGTTACGTACTCACCACCCCCGCGATGCGGATCGAATACGACGACAACGGATTCCCTTTCGGACAGACCAACCTGCACGTCTACTTCAAAAGCGGCAACGAACCTAAAGAACGGCGCTGGTACATAGCCAGTCGCCAACAGGGAAACCTGTACGGCGCGCTGACCACGCTCGACGAGGTTTCCGGCCCCGTGGAAAGGCAAGAAGGAGTGCTCAGCCGCGACGGCTGGTACCTGATCAACGACACCGGAAAAGACATCGTGCGAGACGGTTGGTTGGCGCCCCGCGACCCGAAGCATGTGCAAGACCTCTACCTCTTTGTATATGGCAGCGACTACAAGGCAGCCCTACATGCCCTGCGGGCAGCAGGTGGTCCGGCGCCCATGCCCCGCAAGTACGTACACGGAGCGTGGTACTGCCGCTGGTGGAACTATACCGACGATGACTACCGGCAGATCGCCCGCGAGTACCGGGAGCACGACTTCCCGCTCGACATCATCGTATTCGACATGGGATGGCACACGCAAAACGCCCGTGCAGGCACGGGGCACGCCGGCACACCCTCCTGGACAGGATACACCTGGAATCGCGAACTCATCAAAGACCCTGCACGGCTCATCCGGGAATTCAAAGACGATAACATCTACGTCGTACTCAATGAACACCCCCACGACGGACTGCGCCCGCACGAAGACGCCTGGCCCGCTTTCGTCCGCGAACTGGGACTGAAAACTACCGACCCCGTACCCCTGTTCGATGCCGGAAACCCTCGCTATATGGAAGCCTTTATGAAGCACGCGCACGCCGAAAGCGACTCGATGGGTGTAGCTTTCTGGTGGCTCGACTGGCAGCAGGACTATCTCTATCCGCTCGTCAGGGGCACGAACACGAAACACCTGCCCTGGCTCAATACGCTCTATTACAATCATTCCGCCCGCGACGGACTGCGCGGTGCGGGATTCAGCCGCTGGGGAGGTTGGGGAGACCACCGGCATCCCATACAGTTCTCCGGCGACGCCGCGGCAAACTGGGACGTACTGCGCTTCGAAGTAGACCTGACTACTACCAGCGGCAATGCCGGATGCTTCTTCTGGGCGCACGACATCGGCGGATTCTACGGGGGCAGGGATGCCGAACTCTACACGCGCTGGACGCAGTTCGGACTGCTCAACTCCTCGCTTCGCATCCACTCCGTCTACGACGAAAACCTCGACCGCCGTCCCTGGCTCTGGGGTGAAGAGGCCGAACATGCCATGCGGCACGTGTACCACCTTCGCTCGCAACTGATGCCCTACATCTACTCTTCCGTGCACCAGTGCTATACGGACATGCTTCCGCTCAACATGGGGCTTTACATCGAGTATCCTGCCGATGAAGAAGCCTACAGGTATCCCGGGCAGTTTATGTTCGGCGACCTCATGCTTGCCGCGCCGGTCACTTCGGCAGGCCAAGGCACGGAAAAGGTCGCGCGCCAGCAGGTATGGTTTCCCGGCGGCAACTGGTACCACTTCTTCAACGGCAAACCGTACGAAGGCGGACAAACCCATACGGTCGAAAGCCCGTTGAACGAATTTCCACTCTTCGTCAAAGGCGGTTACCCCATACCGATGCAACCCTACACGGAACGCATGTGCTCCACCCCGCTGACGGAACTGATCGTGAGATGCTATCCGGGAGAAGCCGGGTGTAACCACACGTACAATCTCTACGAGGACGATGGTTTGACAACGGACTACCGGCAAGGACGCTTTGCTATCACCTCCCTGAACTACCAGAAGCGGGACGGAAAGGTGACGGTGACCATCCGTCCGGCAAGCGGCAGCTATACGGATCAGCCGCTACGGCGCGCCTACCGCATCGAACTTCCGGGCATCGAAGGCCACACCGAAGCAACGGTGAACGGCAAGAGAACCAGAACCATCTACGATGAAACCATCGGGGGCGCCGTTGTCTCCGTTAAAGCAACGGACATCCGCAAGGAGATAAGAGTGGAGGTGAAAGCCTGTTTGCTATATTGAATAAAAGCAGTATCTTTGAAAAATGATGTGAAAGAAAGACTTGATAATTACCTGATAGATGTATCGAAATACTTCTTGACTGGTACGCTTGTTGCCTCTATGGTCAAAGATTCGGAGGATATGCGCTTGCTTATATACATCTTGAGGGAAGTATAGCTCTTTTTTTTTGTTGGTTCTTGGACTTAGGTCGTGTAACTTGAAAAATTACATCGAATAGTTTGGTGGAGCATACCGGACTCGAACCGGTCACCTCGACACTGCCAGTGTCGCACTCTAGCCAGATGAGCTAATGCCCCTTGTTTTGTGATGTTTACGATAATTGCGTACCTCTTTCATTTTTGACCGTGCAAATATAAAGTATAATTCTGAGTTTATTGCTATTATTGATAGGAATATTCATATATAGATAAATAATATATGTTGATATACAATACAACTTTTCACACAGAAGATGACGTACACGATAATTTCTTGATCTGGCTACGGGAATCCTATATTACCGAGATAGAGAAATATGGTGTATTGAAATCTCCTCGATTGTGCCGTTTGTTGAGTCATCACGATGAGGGTACAGCATACTCTTTGCAGTGGGAAGTAGAAGATTCCACTTGTTTACATCGTTGGCATGTGAATCAAGGTCTGAAATTCAACAGAGAGTTGGAGAAAATATTTAAAGATAAAGTCATCGGATTTTCAACATTAATGGAAGTAGTAGAGTGATCCAATCGGTAAAAGAAAAAATAATTTTGGGTATTGACCCCGGAACTACGATCATGGGATACGGAGTGTTGCGTATTGTCGGAACAAAACCGGAACTGCTGGCTATGGGGATTATCGACTTACGTAAGCATGGCAATCATTACCTGAAGTTGAGGCGAATCTTTGAACGTGTAACAGGGATTATCGAAAGCTACCTACCCGATGAATTGGCGATTGAAGCTCCTTTTTTTGGGAAGAATGTGCAGTCAATGCTGAAATTGGGACGTGCACAAGGTGTAGTTATGGCAGCTGCGTTAAACAAGGATATTCCTATTACAGAGTATGCACCATTAAAGATAAAAATGGCAATAACAGGAAATGGAAAGGCTTCAAAAGGACAAGTGGCAGATATGCTACAACGTATGTTGAAGATTGCAAAGAAGGATATGCCCACTTTTATGGATGCGACAGATGGTTTGGCTGCCGCTTATTGTCATTTTCTGCAGATGGGTAGGCCGTCTGTAGAAAAGGGATATAGTGGTTGGAAAGATTTTATATCAAAAAATCCCGATAGAATAAAATAGCATATGGAAATCAACGAAAACGACAAAAAGCAAAAAATATGAGATTCAATAATTTTGCGGTTATAGGAATAGCAGTTGTCATGGCAAGCTGTTTTTCCGAAAATACGTATAATTCTTACGAGGATTATCCGGTGCGGTCGGATAATTTAATAGAGATGGTTTATAATCCGTCGGGTACCATGTTTCTGTTATGGGCGCCAACGGCAGATGATGTACGTGTAATGTTGTTTGATGATGCGGAAGCTTCTTCGCTATCCAAAATGATTCGTTTGGAACGTAATGATGAAGGGACATGGAAAGGTATTGTTCAAGGAGACTATTTAAATAAGTTTTATACCTTTAATGTAAAGATTGGTGATAGATGGTTGGGCGAAACTCCCGGTATTAATGTACGCGCAGTCGGAGTGAATGGTAAACGGGGCGCAATAATCAATATGTTTGCAACGGACCCTCCGGGATGGGATAATGACCGGCGACCGGAGTTACAATCTCAGGCAGATATGATTATTTATGAGATGCATCACCGGGATTTCTCTATACATAAATCTTCGGGTCTTCAATATAAAGGGAAATATCTTGCATTGACGGAGCCCGGAATGATGAGACCCAATAGTCGCCTATCTACGGGTCTTGAACATTTAAAGGATTTAGGCATAACCCATGTCCACCTTTTGCCATCTTTTGACTTTGCGTCAATTGATGAGGCGTCGCTTTACCTGAATGAATATAATTGGGGATACGATCCACAAAACTATAATGTACCCGAAGGTTCGTACGCAACCGATCCTTTTGATCCATATTCCCGTATACGGGAATTTAAGTTGATGGTGCAGGCTTTACATAATACGGGTATCCGTGTTATTTTGGATGTGGTCTACAATCATACGTTTACAACAGAGAACAGTCCTTTTGAGCGTACGGTTCCGGGATATTTCTATCGTTACAATGAAGATGGAACTTTTGCTGATGGCTCTGCTTGTGGCAATGAGATAGCGAGTGAGCGGGTCATGATGCGTAAGTATATGATTGAATCCGTATTGTATTGGATCAATGAATACCATATTGATGGTTTCCGTTTTGACTTGATGGGGATACATGATATAGAAACGATGAATGAGATCCGTAAGGCTGTGGATAAGATTGATCCAAGTATTTGTATCTATGGTGAAGGTTGGGCTGCCAAGCCGCCTAAATATCCTATTGATTCATTGGCTATGAAAGGTCATGCCAGCCGTATGCCTGGTATAGCGGTCTTTTCGGATGAATTGAGAGATGGTTTGCGCGGGCCTTTCAATGATAACAAACAAGGCGCCTTTCTTGCAGGTATTCCGGGAGGAGAGGAAAGTATCAAGTTTGGAATCGTGGGTGCGATACAACATCCGCAGATTGATTATTCAAAGGTGAATTATTCCGATTCTGCTTGGGCTTTGCAGCCTACCCAGATGATCAGTTATGTTTCCTGCCATGATGATATGTGTTTGGTAGACCGTCTGAAAGCATCTATACCTGATTTGCCCACTGAACAGTTGATCCGTTTGGATATGCTGGCACAGACGATCGTGTTTACTTCTCAGGGGATTCCTTTTATTTTTGCCGGAGAAGAAGTCCTTCGTAATAAGAAGGGGGTACATAATAGTTTTGAGAGTTCTGATATGGTGAATGCCATTGATTGGACGAACAAGGCTAATTTCCCGGAATTGTATGCGTACTATCAATTATTGATCAAACTTCGTAAGAATCACCCGGCATTTAGAATGGGTGATGCGGACTTAGTACGTAAGCACCTGACGTTCCTTCCGGTCGAACTTGATAATGTGATTGCTTTCACTTTGAATGATCACGCTAATGGAGACCCGTGGGAAACGATTTTAGTAGCTTTCAATGCCTGTCTTGAAACGGTGACGCTGGATGTTTCTCCGGGTAAATATACAGTGGTGTGTGCTGATGGAAAGATTGATGAAGATGGATTGGGGCACATTACGGAGCCTAAAGTTCTTCTTCCTGCTCAATCGGTTTTAATTATGTATAAGTAAAAGTTTGTCCGGTACGTTAGCTTCAATAATCGTGAAATATCGTTAAAAGCTGTCTTTGAATTAAACTATGCCTTTTCTTTTTCATCAAACATTCAACCGCAACAAGAACAAAGATCGTAAAAAGCGGGCATCTACAAACAGTTAAATATATAGTTTTCAATAGGATTTTTTATGTAGGAAAAGGCGTTGCTCTTGTTTGAGCAACGCCTTTTTGAGGTGCGCCGTGCATGGAACACAAACGTCATCCTTATTCTACACGAATGTAGATTAGCGGATTATTTCCTGTTGCGGTTACCGTAACGGCTCATGAACTTGTCAACACGCCCTGCTGTATCTACCAGTTTAGATTTACCTGTGTAGAAAGGGTGGGAAGTGTTAGAGATTTCCAATTTAACCAATGGGTAAATTTCACTTTCGAATTCAATAGTTTCTTTAGTGTTTACTGTTGATTGGGACAAGAACATATCGCCATTTGACATATCTTTGAATACCACCGGACGATATGACTCAGGATGAATACCTTTTTTCATTTTTGTATGCGTTTTAATTATTATTTCTTTTAAACTATTTGGTAAGAACAGTGTAATGGACTTATTAGAGAGCGCAAAGATAATCTTTTTGTTTTAATCAGAAAAAAAGTTCGCCGAAAAATATATTATATTGATTATTTTTCAGACCTTTACAAGCAAATGGCAGGAGGGATGGAGTGGAGGTGGAGGTTTTCTTAGCATTGCCATTTTATACTCTCTATGTTCAGCCCGCTACTGCTTATTGCTGTTAGCGGGCTGAGAACTTGTTTGATACTTGGCTCAATAATTAATCTGCGTTTAAAATAAATTGCTACATCGAGATTACAATCTGACTTTGATTGTAATTACATCTTTGCTTTTGTGCTTAAAATGTCTGAAAATGGCGGATATTTCTAACAAACGGGTCTTTAATTTAAAACTATAATCGTTACTTTTGCGAGGAATTTTTTGATTCACTAATAAATAAATATGATAGAAACAATGATTAGTTACAAAGAACTAGGCCTTGTAAACACGAAAGAGATGTTTGCAAAAGCAATTAAGGGCGGATATGCAATACCTGCTTTTAACTTTAATAATATGGAACAGTTGCAAGCTATTATTCAGGCTGCAGTAGAAACAAAATCCCCGGTTATCTTGCAAGTATCGAAAGGCGCTCGTAATTATGCTAACCAGACTTTGCTTCGTTATATGGCTGAAGGCGCTGTTGCTTATGCTAAAGAATTGGGATGCAAGAACCCTGAAATCGTTCTTCACCTTGACCATGGTGATTCTTTCGAAACATGTAAATCATGTATCGATATGGGATTCTCTTCTGTAATGATCGACGGTTCTCATCTTCCTTATGATGAAAACGTTGCGCTTACCAGAAAAGTGGTGGAATACGCCCATCAATTCGGTGTAACAGTAGAGGGTGAACTTGGCGTATTGGCCGGTGTGGAAGACGATGTTGCCGCTGAACACCATACTTATACCAGACCTGAAGAGGTTGTTGACTTTGTGACGAAAACCGGATGTGATAGCTTGGCCATCTCTATCGGAACTTCTCACGGCGCAAATAAGTTTAAACCTGAACAATGTACCCGTAACGCGGAAGGCGTTCTTGTTCCTCCTCCATTGCGTTTCGACGTATTGGAAGGTGTTGAAAAAGAACTTCCGGGATTCCCGATCGTACTTCATGGCGCTTCTTCTGTTCCACAAGAAGAAGTGGCTACAATCAATAAATATGGTGGCGCTTTGAAAAATGCTATCGGTATTCCTGAAGAGCAACTTCGTAAAGCAGCTGTTTCCGCTGTTTGCAAGATCAACATTGATTCAGACAGCCGTTTAGCTATGACTGCTGCTGTACGTGAAGTCTTTGCAAATCAGCCAGGGGAATTTGACCCACGTAAATACTTAGGTCCTGCCCGCGAAAACATGAGGAAGTTGTATATGCACAAGATCACCGATGTGCTTGGTTCAGCAAACAAATTGGTAGATTAATCCTGACTTGACATAATAAATATAAAAGGTATCCGTAAGGATGCCTTTTTTTGTTTCTATGAGAAAATAAACAGATAGATTGTTTTGAAGTTAGTCTTTAATGCCTAAATTTGCCATTCAACTTTAATACAATAACAACACACACATGGGAATTGAAGAACTTTATTTCAGAAAGAGATTGTTTTTGTCCTTTACATTAGCATTTTTATTTTTTATAGAAGCGGCAAACGCATATAGCTTTAGACAGTACACGGAGAGAGATGGATTATCAAATGCAGTAGTAGCTTCTGTCTATCAAGACGGGAGAGGATTGATGTGGTTTGGAACAAACGACGGATTGAATACGTATGATGGATTGAGGATTCAAAACTTTCAGACTACCGAAGAGCAGGCTTATCTTACCGGTCAAACTATAGGAGATATATTCGAGGCCAGGAATAATGTATTTTGGGTATTGACTAACTACGGATTGAATCGGATCGATCATCCGAAGCAAACGGTTAAGGTTTTCGACCAATTTGATTTGAGTACGAAAGTTACCATGAGTCCTACTCGTGATATCTATATCATTAAAGAAGATCATTCCATTTTCTATTATCATACCGGTGAAGATGCTTTCCAGAAAATACCTGTAAACGAACTCCTATTTGAAGGTATAATAAACGTATTTATCGATCAGGATAATACCTTATGGATATTTACAGAGGACGGTAACCACCGCAGTTTCTCTATTCAACGTACAGACAATGACGTTAAACTCATTCCTCAAAGCGCCTTTAAACATGAGGAAGCCATTTTATGGTGTTTTTATGAAGAGGGTGAAATTTATTTTATAGACGCAACTTTAACGCTTTACGAATATAGTCTTGTTGATAAGACAAAATACTATATACAGGATGTAAATTCTCTTGTTACTAAAAATGGAGATATATCTTCTATTCTAAAACATTCCGGTGATTTTTATATTGGTTTTACCAATGGAGGAATGGTCCGGATCAAAAACATTCCCGAACAAAGAAATCAATACCAAGTTGATGAGATTGCGTTTCGAGCAGGTGTGTTGAGCTTATGTAAAGACCGTTATCAGGATATTGTTTGGATCGGCACCAATGGACAGGGAGTTTATATGCTATTCAATGAGGCCTCTTCACTGGGCGCAGTTTTATCTGCTAGTCTGAGCAATTCTATCCATACTCCCATTACAGCTCTTTATCGGGATGATAAGCAAACATTGTGGATTGGTAGCGCAGGTAGTGGTATTGTGAATATCCATGAGTACAATCCTGAGCGGGGAATAGGAAGCCGTTCCGAGTTTTTCCTTCCGTATAATAGCTTGTTGGGTAGTACGACGGTTAATACATTTGCCCGTAGTTCGAAGAATTTGCTGTGGATAGGAACGGAAAACGGAATAAACTATTATTCTTATCAGGAACGGCGGATAAAAAATATACAGATTGTCGCCGACGGAAAGCCTGTGAAGTTGGTTCGATCGATTTGTGAAGTAAACGACTCGACACTTTGGATCGCTACTTCGGGCGAAGGGTTGGTAAAAGTACATTTGGTTGGAACATCCGATTCGCCTATTATTGCTTCGGCTAAACGTATATATGCGGGAGATGGTAGTGAAGCTGCCAATATGTTTACTATTGCTTATAAGGAAAATGAAAAAACAGTGTGGTTCGGTACACAAGGAAACGGTGCCTATAAAGTCGATAGCGGAAGCGAACGTCTGGAAAATTTCTTATTTGCTAAGGGGGAGAATCGGCCACAGAACGATATATTCTCTATTTTGAAGAACAGTGAAGGCTATTGGTTTGCTACGGGTGAAGGATTAGCCAAAATGGTTGGAACAGTAAAAACCGTGTTCAATGAAACGAACGGTTTCCTACATAAAACGGTACATGGTATTTTGGAAGATAACAGCGGTAATCTTTGGTTGAGTACGAATCGCGGGATTGTTAAATTCAATATAGAAAAATCAACATCTTATCTGTGTAAACAGGTTGAAGATAAGATGATTGTGGAATTTAATGATGGAGCTTGTTTTAAAGATCCATTAACCAGTCTCTTGCTTTTTGGCGGTGAAAATGGTTTTGTTACGATTAATGAGAATGATTTTGGGCAACAAGACTATGCACCCGAGATTGTATTCAATGGATTGTCTGTTTTTGGGAAACGGTATAACATCTATGATTATTTGGTGAGTAAACGTGGTAAGCAGACCATTCGTTTAAACTATAACCAGAACGTATTTGGTGTTTCTTTTGTTGCCAATGACTATATTGATGGCAAAGAATATTCCTATTTCTATAAATTGAATGAACAAGGAGACAACTGGGTAGAAAACGGAAACGTAAATACGGCATTCTTTACCTATCTGGCTCCCGGAAAATATATCTTGTCGGTCAAATATCGCAATAATGTAACAGGTAAAGAGAGTCCGGTTTCACAGATCACGATACGTATACTGCCTCGTTGGTATCAGACATGGTGGGCATATCTTCTGTATCTCCTGATTGCAGGGGGCATATTATACTATGTTCGTTGGGGATTACTCTGGTATGCGAACCGCTATAAAACCGCTTTTATTGCTGCGATGGAACAGAAGTTCCATGATTCGGAAACTCGCGCCAAATTAGAGTTCTTTTCCAGCATGTCAAATGAATTGTATGGGCCTTTGGCATTGATACAGAATTCTTCAGGTAAGATTCTGTCCAATCCGGGAGTTAGCGAAGATGTACGGAAATATGTTACGTTGATACAGAACAATACCGAACAATTGAAAGGATTTGTTTGTGATATAAACGAATTGCGTACATTAGAGGCAAGAGAGAGGACTCATCAGGTAGCTTATTTACCGGTCTCGGAACTTGCTGACGCTTTGGCTGCGACATTTATAGAACAAGCAAACGAACGAAAAATCAATTATCAGATCAGGATTAAGAATGGATTGTATTGGGTGTCGGATACTTATTATTTATGCCGTTTGATTGGTAATCTGTTGGCTAATGCCTTTATCAAAGTGAAAGAGAAGGGTACGGTATCTATTGAATTGACGGTAAGAGATGCCTGTCTACAACTTGTTGTAGCCTATACAGGAGAGTTGCCCGCCTCCGATATGGTTGTTAAGGAAAGAAAGTTCGATTATATTCGTGCGATTGATGTTTTGGAGAATGAAGGTTGCGCCGATTTTTCAACCTTTGATAGCCGTATATTGGCCATCAACTATGGTATAACCCAGGACTTGAATGGACATATTGAAATAGAACCGGCTAATGATCAGGTTGTGTACACTATAAGTGTGCCGGAATATGTGGCTGAGATGGAGGAAAATGAAATAGAAGAAGGAAGCGAACAATTGCCTTCTATCGTTCTCCCTAAGAAATATAACTTGTGTGAACAGACGAAAACAAAGTACAGCGCAGGAAAGAACTCGATCCTGCTTGTGGATAACAATGCCGATATACATAACCTGTTGACTGATCTGTTGCATGGAACTTATAATATTGATACGGTAACAGAGTCGGAAGATGTGGTGGAATATCTGCTTTCCGGCAAATACGATCTATTGATTGTAAAGGCAAACATGCCTGTGATAGATGGTATTGAGTTAACGAAAATGGTTAAGGTAGACACTGCTATTTCTCACATTCCTTGTATACTGCTTTCTTCAGCTAATCGGGGAGATGAAAGAAAAGCCGCTATGGAGGCCGGAGCGGATCTTTATGTTCCTAAACCATTCGAGCTGGATGAGTTGATGAAGGAAATAGCCGGTTTGATGCAATATAAGAAAATACAGGCCTATTTCAACTCCGGAGAAAATAATATCTTTAAACTGGGTGATGAACATTTTGCTACGGCGGAAGATCAATCTTTCTATGAAACAATGATTACTTACATAGAAAAGAATATAAAAGATACGGAACTGTCTGTGGAGATGATCAGTAAAGAACTGAATTGTACCACACAGGAATTTTATAGCCGTTTGAAAGGTATAACCAGAAAAACCCCGAATGAGATTATTCGTACCTATCGTTTGAATGCAGCAGAGAAATTGCTGGTAGCCACGAATTTATCTGTTGAAGATATTATCAATAGAGTTGGTTTTATCAGTCGTAGCAGTTTCTTTAAATTGTTTATGCAAGTACATGGTATGACCCCGAAAAGTTATCGCGATCAGAAGAAGAAAGCGCTCGTTAAGTCTATCTGGTAAGACAACCTTAACCTTGGCGGGGAGTCGTCTCCAATCTACTGGACGTGGATTGGGTTTTGCTGGGTGCAAAAAGATTCCGCGGGACACGGCTTCAGAGAAGTGTGTCGTTGTCTATTCCTTTGAATAACACACAACGGACTGCTGCATGAAAATATAATTGTTCGGGATGTTTGGCAAAGAAAAGTACGCCGCCACGTTTCACAATATCGTTCTCATCATACACTTGTAAGTTTTCTAATGTCTGCTCATTACTAATATCAGGACGTAAGTCCGCAGCATATTTGAACTCCCGAAAAATTTTCTTTGTCCAATTCCTGCATAAGATTGACCTTTGGTGCAGGGATTGCATCGAAATATATGCGATCGTTCTTTTGAAAAGTCTCTCTGATTTCATCCGCATTAATTAGCTTTTGGCAATTCGCACCCTCACGAATATATGTAGAACCAAAGCAGAAGTAAGGTTTATTTTTACCTGAGGGAACATCTATTACCCATACAATTTTATCATCAACTTGTACACTATACATTTCGTAGTGAAGCATTTTTGGAGATGCAAGATAGTGAATTTATTTACTTTACCGGATCTTCGTAGATTATTTCAGATTGATTACCGGTTTTCTGGGTTTGGGCGCCTTTCGCGCAAAAAGGGAAAAAGACGGTATAGGGCAGCTTTGGATATCGGATAGTTGAAAAAATCGCTCCATACCTGTTTTTTTACATTAAAATAGTATCTTTGTGCGCGTATATCGTTTTATGTCAATCAATAAACCCATATAAATGAAACAGTACAAGACTGTAAACACCCTGATGGGCTGGTTTACCTTTCTGATTGCTGCCACTGTCTATTGCATGACAGTAGAGCCTACCGCGAGTCTCTGGGATTGCGGAGAGTTCATCATCTCAGCCTACAAACTGGAAGTAGGGCACCCTCCCGGAGCGCCTTTCTTCATGCTTACAGCAAACTTCTTCACCCTCTTTACCAGCGATACCGTCTTAGTGGCCAAAATGGTCAATTACATGAGCGCTTTGATGAGCGCCGCATGTATCATGTTCCTGTTTTGGAGTATCACGCACCTGGTTAAGAAGTTGATTGTCGAAAGAGGTAAAAACATGAGTCCGGGTCGAATGATCACCATCATCGGTTCGGGTTTTGTAGGTGCAATGGTTTATACCTTCAGCGATACGTTCTGGTTTAGCGCCGTTGAAGGTGAAGTTTACGCGTACTCATCACTCTTTACCGCCGTCGTATTCTGGTTGATCCTGAAATGGGAGGAAGTTGCCGATCAGCCCCACTCTGACCGTTGGATCATCCTGATCGCCTATCTCACCGGATTAAGTATCGGAGTACACCTTCTGAACCTTCTTTGTTTACCCGCCATCGTTTTGGTCTATTACTATAAAAAGAACCCGGATGCCAACCTGAAAGGCAGTTTGCTGGCCCTGTCAGGTTCCGCCTTATTGGTTGTAGCCGTACTGTATGGCATCGTACCGGGAGTGGTGAAGGTCGGCGGTTGGTTTGAACTGCTGTTTGTAAACGGATTCGGCATGTCCTTCAATAGTGGGGTTATAGTCTATATCGTTGTATTAACTGCCGCCATCATTTGGGGGATATACGAAAGCTACCGGGAGAAGAATCGTAAGCGGATGAACATCTCTTTCCTGGTTACGGTCGCCTTGTTGGGTATCCCTTTCTATGGACACGGAGGAAGCAGTATCTTTATCGGTCTGATCGTACTGGGCGGACTTGCCGTTTACCTGTTTACCAATATTAATACTAAATACCGGATCAGTGCACGCACCATGAATACCGCCCTGTTGAGCATCATGATGATCATGATCGGATATTCTTCCTACGCGCTGATCGTTATACGCTCCAGCGCCAATACTCCCATGGACCAGAACTCACCGGAAGACATCTTTACGTTGGGTGATTACCTGGGACGCGAGCAATACGGAACCCGCCCATTGTTCTACGGACAGACATACTCTTCGCGCGTTGCCCTTGACGTAAAAGACGGGTACTGCGAGCCGCGTCAAACAAGCGAACGCATAAAATACATCCGGAAAGAAAAGACCGGCCCGGACGAGAAAGACAGTTATGTAGCCATTCCCGGACGTGTAGAATACGTGTATGCCCAAAACATGTTATTCCCACGCATGCATAGCAGCGCGCATGCCGAACAATATCGCAACTGGATAAACATCAAAGGAAGAGACGTCCTCTATGACCAATGCGGTGAAATGATAACCGTAAATATACCGACACAATGGGAAAATATCCAGTTCTTCTTCTCTTATCAACTCAACTTCATGTACTGGCGCTACTTCTTATGGAACTTCGCCGGACGCCAGAACGACATTCAGGGAAGCGGAGAGATCGAGAACGGAAACTGGATCACCGGTATTAAATTCATAGACAATATCCTCGCAGGCGATCAAGACCTCTTGCCGCAGGAACTTAAAGAGAATAAAGGGCGGAACGTATATTATTGTCTGCCGCTCCTGCTGGGCATCATCGGTCTCTTATGGCAGGCATACCGCGGACAAAGAGGCGTGCAACAGTTCTGGGTGATATTCTTCCTGTTCTTTATGACGGGTATCGCCATTGTGCTCTACCTGAACCAAACTCCGGGACAACCCCGTGAACGCGACTATGCTTATGCCGGCTCATTTTATGCCTTCGCCATTTGGACAGGCATGGGGGTAGCAGGCATTGTCAGGATGCTTCGCACATATTTGAAAATGAAAGAGCTTCCGGCAGCCGCCATTGCCTCGGCGCTTTGTGTGCTTGTTCCGGTTCAAATGGCAGGACAAAACTGGGACGATCACGACCGTAGCGAACGCTATGTTTGCCGTGACTTTGGACAGAACTACCTCATGTCGATCCAGGAAACCGGAAACCCGATCATCTATACCAATGGTGACAACGATACGTTCCCACTCTGGTATAATCAGGAGACAGAAGGCTTCCGTACGGATGCCCGTACCTGTAACCTGAGTTACCTGCAAACCGATTGGTATATTGACCAAATGAAGCGTCCGGCTTATGATTCACCGTCATTGCCTATCACTTGGGAACGCGTGGAGTACGTAGAAGGAACGAACGAATACGTACAGATACGTCCGGATTTGATGAAACAGGTAGAACAGCTCTATGCAAAGGCTGATGCCAATCCGGAAGCGAAATATGATGTACGCCAAGAATTTGGCGACAACCCTTATGAGTTGGAGAACATCCTCAAGAGCTGGGTACGCTCGGATAAGGAAGGACTTCGCGTTATCCCGACCGACAGTATCGTCATGAAGATCGACAAAGAAGCGGTACGCCGCTCGGGAATGAGCATACCGGCCGCTCTGGGCGATTCAATCCCCGACTATATGCACATCTCCCTCAAAGGTAAACGCGTATTATATAAAAGTGAACTGATGATGCTGGAAATGCTGGCAAATGCCAATTGGGAACGTCCTATATACATAGCGATTACTGTGGGCCCCGAAAACAAGCTGAACATGGATAATCACTTTGTACAGGAAGGGTTGACTTACCGTTTCACACCATTCGACACCAAAGCATTGGACGCAACCATCGACAGTGAAAAGATGTATGATAACCTGATGAACAAGTTCAAATTCGGTGGTATCGATAAAGAAGGGATATACATTGACGAGAACGTGATGCGTATGTGCTATGCTCACCGCCGTATTTTCATACAATTAGTGAACCAACTGCTGAAAGAGGGCAAAAACGAAAAAGCGCTAAAGGCTCTTGATTATTGTGAGGGGATGATACCGGCGTTCAATGTGCCTTATGACCTCCAGAACAGCTCACTGGATATGGCAGAAGCCTATTACAAGCTGGACAAGAAAGAAAAAGCAGACCGGATCATGGATGCTTTGGCAAACAAGTCGGTAGAATACACGATTTGGTATCTGGCAATGAATGACCTCCAACTGACTTTTTCGTCCAAGGAAATACAAACCCATTTTGCCATACTCGACGAATGTATACATATCATGGAGGATAACGGATCGTCTCTTCATGAAAACTATTCGACACGCTTCAAGGAACTGTACAGTATGTATGTGATGCGCGTTAAAAACAGACAACCCGCATTATAGTTATAAGAAAGCATGTTTATAGAACAACCTCCAGAAATAATCCGGGCATTATACCCGAAAGCCATCTGGCGGATGGCTTCTGACGAAAAAGCCGTTTATCTGACTTTCGACGATGGGCCTATCCCGGAAATCACCCCTTGGGTACTTGACGTATTGGACAACTATGATATTAAAGCCACTTTCTTTATGGTAGGTAACAATGTGTGCAAATATCCCGATACTTTCCGTATGGTTGTTGAACGCGGACACCGGATAGGGAACCATACCTTCAACCACATACGGGGATTTGAATTTCCGACTGAGAACTATCTGGCAAATACCGATAAAGCGAATGAGACCATGAAAACGGATTTATTCCGTCCACCTCATGGTCACATGCGCTGGGCGCAATATCATGTGCTCAAGAAGTATTATAAGATAATTATGTGGGATCTTGTTACCCGTGATTATAGTAAAAGAGTGAATAGGGAACAGGTTTTCGAGATTGTGAAAAAGTATGCCCGAAACGGCTCTATCATCACGTTCCACGATTCACTGAAAGCGGAAAAGAATATGAAATATGCTTTGCCGCACTCTATCGAGTGGCTAAAAGAGCAGGGATATGCGTTTAAGCTCTTATAGTATTCAAAGAACAAAATCAACTGCTAAACATTTCCCCAATAATAAAGCCGTAAGGATGAGTTCGCCGAATGTCTGTGCGCCCGGCTTGATAACGTAACTATTGAGAACAGGGATGCGCTGGAGGTGATAACCTGTTATGACAGCCCGAAAGTATTTTCTATTTCTTTGTACGTTTCGTTTTGACGTATCCTGCTGCATCATGCGCATGATGAAGGTCGTGTCATGCGTATGATGAGGGCCGTGTCATGCGCATAATGAAGGGGTCGTCATGCGCATGGCGAAAGTTTTACATCGGCATCGGACGGATAAGATCAAGTAAAGGGAATGCGAATTTCTTGCCTTCACCCTTTATACCTGATAAACAAGACGTTTGATGAAGGTGAAACAAACGATTTGCCTTTTATATGAAGGGATGTAAACGCATCATATCTCGACGTAATAATTTCATATTACGTCGAGTTATAGAAATCTTATATCGAACTCACATTAAGTTAAGTAAATTACCGGAATAATGGATAAAAAACCATCACAGTGTGACAAAAAGAAAAATGAAGCAATTGATAGGGCAAAATATCAACTCAATTATTTATCTTTGCTAACGAATATAACCTTAGCACTAAAAAACAAATATAAAAGATGAAAGATTTTCTGAAATTCACATTTGCCACCGTTGTGGGCATTGTATTATCAAGCATTGTGATGTTTTTTATCAGCATCATGATCTTTGTTGGCATATTATCCGGTACGGAGACGGAGACTATCGTTAAGAAAAACTCAGTAATGATGCTCGAACTGAACGGAACACTTTCCGAACGATCACAGGAAAACCCTTGGGACAAACTGTTTGGCAATGACAACACAGTTTATGGACAGAACGATATTCTGGCGTCTATCAAAAAGGCGAAAGAACATGAAGATATAAAAGGCATATATATCCAGGCCTCATCGTTGGGAACATCCTTTGCTTCATTGCAAGAAATACGTACAGCTTTGGCCGACTTTAAAGAAAGCGGCAAGTTTGTGTATGCGTATGGCGATGTATATACACAGGGACTATACTACTTGTCGAGCGTGGCCGACAAAGTGATGCTCAATCCTAAAGGAATGGTGGAATGGAAAGGACTTGCCGCCAGTCCGGTATTCTTTAAAGGATTGCTGGAAAAGATCGGTGTAGAGATGCAGATATTCAAGGTAGGCGCTTACAAATCGGCTGTTGAACCATTCATCAGCACGGAAATGAGCCCGGAAAACCGTGAGCAGGTAACGGAATATGCAACATCTATATGGAACAGCCTGGTCGGCGAAGTCTCCGTATCACGCGACATAAGCGTTGAACGCCTGAATGAATTGGCAGACCAAATGTTGATGTATAGCCCCGCGGAAAAAAGCGTAGAAGCCGGATTGGTAGATACACTGATCTATCATAATGACATACGTGATTACATCAAATCACAAATCGGCCTCG
This sequence comes from Mediterranea sp. (in: CFB group bacteria), assembly GCA_031259755.1. Taxonomy (GTDB): domain Bacteria; phylum Bacteroidota; class Bacteroidia; order Bacteroidales; family Bacteroidaceae; genus Bacteroides. Next base: position 18,540 of record JAIRKY010000095.1, read on the forward strand.
AAGAGGATAAGAGCCTTGCCATACTGGATCTGGAAGACATGATCAACGTTAAAAAGAATGTGCCTAAAGATAAAAGCGGGAATATCATCGCTGTATATTATGCGTATGGAGACATCACGACCACTGCAGTCTCTATGAACAATGGTGAAGGTATCGCTTCGGAGAAAGTGATCAAAGACTTGCGCAAACTACAGAAGGACGAAGATGTGAAGGCGGTCGTATTCCGTGTTAATTCCGGTGGTGGCAGTGCATTCGCTTCCGAACAGATATGGTATGCTGTTGAAGAACTGAAAAAAGAAAAACCTGTTATTGTTTCCATGGGTGACTATGCCGCATCGGGTGGATATTACATTTCCTGCGGCGCGGACTGGATCGTAGCGGAACCGGCTACACTGACCGGATCGATCGGCATCTTTGGAATAATGCCTAACGCGCAAGAGTTGACCCATAAACTGGGACTGAATTTCGATGTGGTGAAAACCAATAAGTTCTCTGACTTCGGAGCGATAAGACGTCCGATGAACAACGACGAAAAAGCATTATTACAAGCATACGTCAACGAAGGTTACGACCTGTTTATTACCCGCTGCGCGGAGGGTCGTAACATGACCAAAGAAGCGATCGACAAAATTGGACAAGGGCGTGTGTGGACAGGTAGCAAGGCGCTTGAACTCGGATTGGTGGATGAACTGGGTGGAATAGACAGGGCATTGGAAGTTGCGGTAGAAAAAGCGGCGATAGAAGCGTACACCGTACTTAGCTACCCTGAAAAAGAGAGCTTCTTCACTTCACTGCTGAATGATAAGCCGGCCAACTACATTAAGACGAAATTGCTGAAAGACAATTTAGGTAGTTACTACAAGGAATTCAATCTGCTAAAGAGCCTCGAAGACGCCGATTGTTTGCAAGCGCGGGTTCCTTTCAGCCTGAGCATGGAATAAAAAAGCATTGTTGTGCATGGAGGAGCATCTTGTTAAAATAAACAAGTGGCTATATCCGGTCTCTTTCCTGTACGGAATGGGAGTGGGCCTGAGAAATAAACTTTTTGACTGGGAGATCCTCCGGTCAAAGAGTTTTGACATTCCAATTATTTGTGTCGGAAACTTAACTGTAGGCGGTACTGGAAAAACCCCGCATATCGAATATCTGATCAGATTGCTACAAGATAAGTGCCACGTAGCCGTATTGAGCCGGGGATACAAACGAAAAACCAACGGTTATGTATTGGCAGGCCCGGAGAGTACTGTGCGAGGTATTGGCGACGAACCCTACCAGATCAAAAACAAATTCTCCCGGATCAGCGTAGCGGTAGACGAAAAGCGTGTCCGCGGGATAGAAAAATTATTGAGGACGGAAGGATACGGGATAGAGGTGATCCTGCTGGATGATGCTTTTCAACATCGCTACGTCAACCCGGGGCTAAGCATCTTATTGACCGATTATCACCGGCTATTCTGCGATGATGCCCTATTGCCCGCCGGCAAGCTACGTGAACCGGAGAAAGGCAAAAACAGGGCGCACGTCGTCATTGTCACTAAGTGCCCGGCAGGCATTAAACCCATAGACTTTAATATCATTACCAAGCGGTTACGGCTGTATCCTTATCAGAAATTATTCTTTTCTTCCCTTCAATATGGACGACTAACGCCTGTTTTCCCCGAAACCGGCATCACAGAAAGAGAACTCCCGTCTTTGAAAAGCGCTGAACATGTACTGTTGGTAACAGGCATCGCCTCACCGGCAGTCATGGAAGAGGAGATCCGTAAATATACGCGTCACATAGAATTGCTGTCATTTGACGACCACCATGATTTCAGAGACAAAGACATTAAACTCATTACGGAGCGATTCAATAAGCCGGAAGGTAAGAAGCTGATCATCACGACTGAGAAAGACGCTACCCGATTGGCCGCCCATCCCTCCGTGGGCGAAGAACTTAAAAAACATATTTATGCTCTTCCGATAGAAACAAAGATAATACAGAATCAAGAAGATACATTCAACAAATTGATTACAGCGTATGTTAGAACGAATAAAAGAAACGGCATCCTTTCTAAAAGATAAGATGTGCACAGTCCCTGAAACCGCAATCATTCTGGGTACAGGTTTAGGAAGTCTCGTTAACGAAATAACGGAAAAATACGAGATCGGTTATGAAGAGATACCTAATTTCCCCGTATCGACCGTAGAAGGGCACAGTGGAAAGCTCATTTTCGGGAAATTAGGCGATAAAGACATTATGGCCATGCAAGGCCGATTCCACTACTATGAGGGTTACTCGATGAAAGAAGTAACTTTTCCTGTGCGCGTTATGAAAGAACTGGGCATCGGAACATTATTCGTTTCTAACGCAAGCGGTGGAATGAACCCGGATTTTAAGATTGGTGATTTAATGATCATTACCGACCATATCAACCAATTCCCCGAACATCCGCTGAGAGGCGGGAATCTCTATGGAGACCGCTTTCCGGATATGAGCGAAGCCTACTCCAAAGAGCTGATAGCCAAAGCCAAAGAGATTGCCCGGGAAAAAGGGATCGACGTACGGGAAGGTGTGTATGTAGGAACGCAAGGGCCTACATTTGAAACCCCATCCGAATATAAATTATTTCGCGTCATGGGTGGTGACGCTGTCGGAATGTCTACCGTACCGGAAGTTATTGTCGCCAACCATTGCAAGATCAAGGTATTCGGTATATCCGTTATTACCGACCTGGGAGTAGAAGGAAAGATTGTGGAAGTATCGCACGAGGATGTGCAAAAGGCGGCCAATGCGGCGCAACCGTTAATGACCGCTATCATGCGCGAACTCATTAACCGTGCGTAAAGTTGATCCAATATGAGAACAGAAATAGCATCACTCGGTGAGTTCGGCTTGATCCGCCGGCTTACCCAAGATATAGAACTGAAAAACGGATCCAGCAAATACGGCGTGGGCGATGACGCGGCGGTACTCTCTTACCCGGATAAAGAAGTTTTGGTCAGCACAGACCTGTTGATGGAAGGCGTACACTTCGACCTCACCTACGTTCCCCTGAAACACTTGGGATACAAAGCTGCCACGGTGAATTTTTCTGATATCTATGCCATGAACGGTATTCCCAAACAGATAACCGTGTCCATCGCGTTGTCCAAACGGTTCTCGGTGGAAGACCTGGAAGACTTTTACGCCGGTATACATCTGGCTTGTAAACGCTATAACGTGGATATTATAGGTGGTGATACCAGCTCATCCCTTACAGGGCTTGCCATAAGCGTCACATGCATCGGTGAAGGAGAAAAGGGGAGAATTGTGTATCGTAACGGCGCCAAAGAGAACAACCTGATCTGTGTAACCGGAGATTTAGGAGCTGCCTATATGGGACTCCAACTTTTGGAGCGTGAGAAAGCCGTATTCAAAGGTGAGGAAGATGTACAACCCGACTTCGAAGGGAAAGAGTATCTTCTGGAACGCCAGTTAAAACCCGAGCCTCGCGCCGACATCATCAAACGTCTGGCCGAAGCGAATATTGTTCCTACCGCCATGATAGATATTTCCGATGGCCTTTCGTCCGAGCTTATACATCTCTGCACTCAGAGCGACGCGGGTTGCCGTATATATGAAGAACATATTCCGATCGATTATCAAACTGCGGTCATGGCGGAAAAGTTCAACATGAACCTGACCACTTGCGCGATGAACGGCGGTGAAGATTATGAGTTGCTATTCACTGTCCCCCTTGCCGATCACGAAATAATATCGGCGATGGAAGGCGTCAAACTGATCGGGCGCATCACCAAGCAAAACTTGGGTTGCGCCCTGATCACCCGTGACGGGCAAGAATTTGAACTTAAAGCTCAAGGGTGGAATCCGCTTTATTTCACTTCTTCGAAATCCGCGTCCTGAATATTATCGCCGTTGTTCGATGATTCTCCTCCGGATTGGCCGGCGTTAGGGTCAGCCCCACTCTGTGCGCCTTGTTGAGCGTACATTTCGGCGCTTGCTGTTTGGAACGCGGTATTCAGTTCGGCCATTGCGGAGTCGATCGTTGCCAGGTCTTGTGCTTTGTGTGCTTCTTTCAGCTTGGTCAAAGCGGCTTCAATCGGAGCTTTCTTGTCGGCCGGCAACTTATCGCCCAGTTCTTCCAATTGTTTTTCAATCTGGAAGATCATGCTGTCGGCCTGATTCAGCTTGTCGATCTTTTCACGTTCTTTCTTATCGGCTTCGGCATTAGCTTCCGCTTCCGCCTTCATCCTTTCGATCTCTTCCTTGCTCAATCCGCTGGAAGCTTCGATACGGATAGCCTGTTCCTTACCGGTTGCTTTATCCTTGGCGGATACTTTCAGGATACCGTTGGCGTCAATGTCGAATGTTACTTCGATCTGAGGCACGCCGCGGCGAGCCGGGGCGATACCTGTCAGGTTAAACTGGCCGATCGATTTGTTTTGCGAAGCCATCGGACGTTCGCCTTGTAACACATGGATCGTTACTTCCGTCTGGTTATCCGCGGCGGTAGAGAATGTCTCACTCTTTTTCGCGGGGATTGTAGTGTTGGCGTCGATCAGTTTGGTCATTACGCCGCCCAATGTTTCGATACCCATCGACAAGGGAGTAACGTCGAGCAATACCACACCTTTGATTTCGTCCGTCAATACCGCGCCTTGTACGGCAGCGCCTACAGCCACCACTTCATCGGGGTTCACACCTTTTGAAGGTACTTTACCGAAGAGATCTTCCACCAGTTTTTGTACAGCGGGAATACGTGAAGAACCACCCACAAGGATCACCTCGTCAATATCCGAATTGCTCAGGCCGGCATCGCTCATGGCTTTTTTGCAAGGTTCCAGGCAAGCCTGTATCAGGCTATGAGCCAATGATTCGAACTTAGCGCGGGTCAATGTTTTTACCAAGTGCTTGGGCACGCCGTCTACCGGCATGATATAGGGCAGATTGATTTCCGTACTTGTAGAAGAAGAGAGTTCGATCTTCGCTTTTTCGGCGGCTTCTTTCAACCGTTGCAAGGCCATCGGGTCTTTGGCCAGGTCGGCGCCTTCGTCATTCTTAAATTCGTCGACCAACCAATTGATGACCACCTGGTCGAAGTCGTCTCCGCCAAGGTGAGTATCGCCGTTGGTAGAAAGCACTTCAAATACACCGCCGCCGAACTCCAGGATAGAGATATCGAATGTACCGCCGCCCAGGTCGAATACGGCGATCTTCATATCTTTGTGAACCTTGTCCATTCCATAAGCCAGGGCGGCGGCGGTAGGCTCGTTCACGATACGTTTCACTTCAAGGCCCGCGATCTGTCCGGCTTCCTTTGTTGCCTGACGTTGAGAGTCCGAGAAATAAGCGGGAACGGTAATAACCGCTTCGGTTACTTCCTGGCCTAAATAGTCTTCGGCTGTTTTCTTCATCTTCTGAAGGATCATTGCCGAAATTTCTTGTGGGGTGTACAGGCGGCCGTCAATATCCACACGTGGCATACCGTTCTCATTCGCTACTTTATAAGAAACGCGCGCGACTTCTTTTTGTACCTGTTCCCAGTTTTCTCCCATGAAACGTTTAATCGAATAAACGGTTCTCTTCGGGTTAGTGATCGCCTGACGCTTCGCTGGATCGCCCACCTTACGTTCGCCGCCATCCACAAACGCGACAATGGAAGGAGTGGTACGTTTACCTTCACTGTTTGCGATGACTACCGGCTCATTGCCTTCAAATACGGAAACGCAAGAGTTTGTAGTCCCTAAGTCAATACCAATTATTTTTCCCATAACTTTATTATATTTTTATCGTTTTAATTTCTATGTACTATAATGGTTTATAACAACCGGACGACTATTTTATCACAAATGGTGTGCCAAACAATTATTATAAAAGATGAAGTGAATAGTGGCAGATTTCTTATGACATAACGGCAGACTATGCCGGACAAAAGAATCCTCCTCCCTGTTTCCACGCCTGGAGAGGGAGGAGGATCGCTACAAAACAACTTATTAGTAAAGTCAATCGTGATTCACATCATGGATTGATTCGATAGTATTACAAACATGACGGGAACGGCTACACCGGAACCCGGGCTTCTTTCCTGCATGTTTCTCTTCTGATGGTCGCTTTTTCGCCCAAAAGATCCAGGCGAAGCCTCTGTGTTCCCCGTCTTCTTTTTCATTAAAACCTCCGTGTCTCTGTGTTCAAACCCTGTCTCTGTATTCAACCGTCCTCCGCATGGAAA
>JAIRKY010000091.1 GCA_031259755.1 Mediterranea sp. (in: CFB group bacteria)
CACAACCGTTCGGTCATTAAAGATCCGAATTTACTTCCGTTAGGTATGACTTTAGATATTCCTGAGCTAAAGAAGAAGTGATCCGATTGGGTGAAACGCATGATTATAATCCATTGTAGAAACCGTCAAAAGACGGTTATTGCGATGGATTTTTTTATTATAAACGTTTAGCTTGCTTTTTTTAATAATTTTTAGTTGCTATGGTTAATTATAAACTGTAATTTTGGAATCGTTTTTTATTTTATGACATTATATAGATTAAAACAGTAGTATAAATTATGGCTGAATCAATTGATATCCGCGAACTGAATGAGCGGATTGAAAGACAAAGCGCTTTCGTTACCCATCTTACAAAGGGTATGGACCAGATTATTGTTGGTCAGAAACATTTGGTTGAATCCTTATTGATCGGACTATTATCCGATGGGCATGTGCTTCTTGAAGGGGTACCGGGTCTGGCGAAGACTTTGGCTATCAAAACCCTGGCATCATTGATCGATGCAAAATATAGCCGTGTTCAATTCACTCCGGACTTACTTCCGGCTGACGTTATCGGCACAATGATATATAGTCAGAAAGATGAAGCCTTTCAAGTAAAAAAGGGTCCTGTATTTGCCAATTTCGTATTGGCGGATGAAATTAACCGCGCACCGGCTAAAGTGCAAAGCGCACTGCTCGAGGCCATGCAGGAGCGTCAGGTTACAATCAGTAAGGAAACATTCAAACTGCCCGAACCATTCCTGGTTCTGGCTACACAAAACCCGATCGAACAAGAAGGTACATACCCTCTGCCGGAAGCCCAGGTTGACCGTTTCATGCTTAAAGTTGTGATCGACTATCCAAAACATGAAGAAGAGAAACTTATCATTCGTCAAAATATAAGCGGCGAATCATTTGATGTAAAACCAATCCTGAAAGCTGAAGAGATCCTTGAAGCAAGAAAGATCGTACGTCAGGTGTATCTGGACGAAAAAATAGAACGCTACATTGTAGATATCGTATTTGCTACGCGATATCCGAATCAATACGATCTGAAAGAACTGAATGAAATGATTGGATTCGGCGGTTCTCCCCGCGCATCTATAAATCTGGCGTTAGCAGCCCGTACTTACGCGTTTATCAAACGTCGCGGTTATGTTATTCCGGAAGACGTTAGGGCGGTAGCGCATGATGTATTACGCCACCGTATCGGATTGACTTATGAAGCTGAAGCAAGTAATATGACTTCTGATGAGATCATAAGCAAAATATTGAATAAAGTTGAGGTACCTTAATGGAAACAACTGAAATATTAAAAAAAGTACGTCGTATCGAAATCAAAACCCGCGGGTTATCCAACAATATATTTGCAGGACAATATCATAGCGCCTTTAAGGGAAGGGGTATGGCTTTCTCGGAAGTGCGCGAGTATCAATTCGGAGATGACATCCGGGACATTGATTGGAATGTTACAGCCCGTTTCAACAAGCCGTACATTAAGGTCTTTGAAGAAGAACGGGAATTGACCGTAATGTTAATGGTAGACGTTTCCGGTAGTTTGGAATTCGGTACGATCAAGCAATTCAAAAAAGATATGGTTACGGAAATAGCAGCGACACTGGCTTTCTCCGCTATCCAGAACAACGATAAAATCGGAGTTATCTTCTTTTCGGACCGGATAGAAAAATTCATTCCACCCAAGAAAGGTAGAAAGCATATCTTATACATCATCCGTGAATTGATCGATTTTAAGGCGGAAAGTCGTAGAACAGATGTAAAAACAGCGCTTGAATATCTGACAAACGTTATGAAAAGACGGTGCACGGCATTTATTCTTTCGGACTTTATAGACCGGAATAGCTTCAAAAACGCACTGACTATTGCGAACAGAAAGCATGATATCGTTGCTATACAGGTATATGATAAACGGGTTGCCGAACTCCCTTCTATCGGATTAATGAAGATCAAAGATGCGGAAACCGGCCATGAACAGTGGATTGACACTTCTTCTGAGGCTGTGCGTAAAATGCATCATGAGTGGTGGATGGATAAACAAACAGAACTAAATGATATACTTACAAAAAGTAATGTCGATTCTGTTTCTGTACGTACCGATCAGGACTATGTTAAAGCATTACTGAATTTGTTTGCAAAACGAAACTAACAAAAATGAACAGAAATGTATTTTTGATATTACTGCTATTATTAAGTATCACAAACAGAGTTGTTGCACAGGCTGTAACTGTAGAGGCCCAAATAGATTCTTCGCAGATATGGATCGGCGAACAAGCAAAAATCCAACTACAAGTTGCAATGGATAGTAAGCAGAATGTATCCTTTCCTCAGCTTACAGACACATTAGTCAGAGGAGTGGAAATTGTTGAAATCTCAAAAATTGATACGCAATATCTAAACGACAAGCAACGCTTACTCCTTACTCAGGAATATACAATCACATCATTTGATTCCGCTTTATATTATTTACCTCCTTTATCCGTGATGGTAGACAATAAGGAGTATAAATCCAAAGCGCTTGCATTGAAAGTATATTCGATTCCGGTTGATACTTTAAATCCTGACCATTTCTTCGGACAAAAGACAATCATGAAAGCGCCTTTTACTTGGGAAGATTGGAGAGGAGTAATAGGATTATCACTCCTGGGTATTTCATTATTGGCGCTGCTGGTCTATCTCATTATCCGTATACGTGATAATCAACCCATTATAAAGAGAGTGAAAATTGAGCCTAAAGTTCCTCCTCATATTCTGGCGATGAAACACATAGAAAAGGTGAAAGAGGAAAAATCCTGGCAGAAAAACCAGCCTAAGGAATACTATACCGAACTTACGGATATTATCCGTATATACATTAAGGACCGGTTCGGATTCAATGCATTGGAAATGACATCATCTGAAATTATTGATAAGCTAATGGAGACGAAAGGGAAAGATAATCTCAGCGAATTGAGATCACTCTTTCAAACCTCGGATTTAGTCAAATTTGCAAAACATAATCCATTAATAAATGAGAATGATGCTAATCTAATTCACGCTATCGAATTTATCAATGAAACAAAAGAGGATGAAGAAGAAAATCAAAAGCCACAACCAACGGAAATTACAATCATCGAAAAGCGCTCATTACGTACCAAGATCATACTGGCTTGCGGTATTTTGATCCTATCGCTTTCAATCATTATGATTATCGTTTATGTTATAACACGGCTCGTGAATCTATTATAAATTTAATCGTTATTTGTATAAACGCTTAATTGAATTAAAGAATGGTATTTGCCAATATTGAATATTTGTTTTTACTCATACTACTTATACCTTATATTGTATGGTATATACTGAAGCGAAAAAGAAACGAAGCCACTCTTCAAGTCTCGGATGCTCAGGTATATGCGCATACTCCTAAAAGTTATAAGATATATTTGTTGCATGCGCCTTTTATATTGCGACTTATTGCACTTACATCCGTTATATTTGTTCTGGCTCGCCCGCAAACAACCGATAGCTGGCAAAACAGCGAGATAGAGGGAATAGACATTATGTTGGCTATTGATGTGTCTACGAGTATGCTTGCAGAAGATTTAAAACCCAATCGCCTGGAAGCGGCTAAAGACGTTGCCGCCGAATTTATCAATGGAAGGCCCAATGATAACATTGGTATTACCTTATTTGCAGGCGAAAGCTTCACCCAGTGCCCGCTCACGACGGACCATGCGGTGCTACTAAATCTCTTTCAAAGTATAAAATGTGGTATCATCGAAGATGGAACAGCTATCGGAATGGGTCTTGCCAATGCGGTAACAAGGCTAAAAGACAGTAAGGCAAAGTCTAAAGTTATTATTTTGCTTACCGACGGAACAAACAATAGGGGAGACATATCTCCATTGACCGCTGCTGAAATTGCGAAAAGTTTCGGGATCAGAGTATATACTATCGGAGTAGGAACAAATGGTACGGCGCCATATCCATATCCGACAGTCACGGGAATACAGTACAGGAATATACCTGTAGAAATTGACGAAAAAGTACTTACTCAGATTGCCGGTATTACAGATGGTAACTACTACCGCGCTACAAGCAATTCCAAACTAAAAGAAGTATATGAGCAAATTGATAAATTGGAAAGAACAAAATTGAATGTGAAAGAATACAGTAAACGTCAAGAAGAATACAGGGTATTCGCACTCATCGCTTTTCTTTGCGTATTGCTTGAGATATTGTTACGTAACTCCATTTTGAAAAAGATACCTTAATTTGATTTACGATGTTTCAATTTGAAAATCCTACATACCTATATCTGCTACTGTTATTGCCTTTTTTGGTAGCATTTTATCTATATTCCAATTATAGAAGAAGAAAAGCGCTTCGTAAATTTGGAGATTCGGTATTAATGGCGCCACTCATGCCGGACGTATCTAAATATAGGCCGGATGTGAAATTCTGGCTTCTGTTCTCAGCAATTGCGCTTTTTACCGTATTACTTGCACGTCCGCAATTCGGTTCGAAGAAGGAAACCGTAAAAAGAAGTGGGGTAGAAGTCATTATTGCTTTGGATATCTCTAATTCAATGTTAGCCCAAGATGTCCAACCCAACCGCTTGGAAAGGGCTAAACGACTTATTTCAAGAATGGTCGATGAACTACAAAACGATAAAGTCGGAATGATCGTATTTGCAGGCGATGCGTTTACACAGCTACCGATTACCAGCGACTACATTTCCGCAAAGATGTTCTTGGAATCCATCCATCCATCGCTAATATCCAAGCAGGGTACAGCTATCGGCGCTGCTATCAGTCTGGCCATAAGAAGCTTTACGCCACAAGAAAGCGTTGGACGCACAATTATTATAATTACAGACGGTGAAAATCACGAAGGTGGCATTACTGAAGCAGTAAAGACAGCAAAGGAAAAAGGAATACAAACAAATGTTATGGGAATCGGTTCTCCTGATGGTTCACCAATCCCAATCGAAGGAACAAATGATTTTCGTAGAGATGCGCAAGGCAATGTTGTAATTACCCGTCTGAATGAAGCGATGTGTGAGCAAATAGCTAAAGAAGGGGGGGGGATATATGTTCGTGTAGATAACAGTAACACATCTCAAAGAGAGATAAGCAAGGAAATCGATAAATTGGCTAAAGCTGATATTGAAACGACTGTATATACAGAATTCAATGAACAATTTCAAGCCGTTGCATGGCTCATCCTCTTACTTCTATTCGCGGAGTTATTAATTCTGGAGTGTAAGAACCCTCTATTTAAAAATATCCGGTTATTTTCTAAATAAGTAAATGTTATGACAAAGAACAAATACATCCTATTCATCTTTACTTTATTATTTACGAGCGGCATTTCGGCACAGAAAGAAGAACGTGATTTCATCCGTAAAGGAAATCGCGCATTCAACGACAGTGTATTCGTCGATGCTGAAGTCAATTATAGAAAAGCGTTGGAAGTAAATCCCCAATCCACCGTATCTATGTACAATCTGGGAAATGCACTTTCTCAGCAACAGAAGTTCAAAGATGCTATGGAACAATATATGGCCGCCGCCGATATTGAAAAAGACAAAATGAAACTGGCGCAAATATACCATAATGCCGGAGTAATATTTCAGGCCTCTCAAGATTACGCGCAAGCGATCGAAGCGTATAAAAAAGCTTTGCGTAATAATCCTAAAGATGATGAGACAAGATATAATCTGGCGTTAGCACAGAAATTATTAAAAGATCAGGAGCAGAATCAGCAAAATCAAGACCAACAAGATCAGCAAGATCAAGAAGACCAACAGAAACAAGAACAAGAACAAAACCAAGATCAAAATCGAGACCAAAATCAGGATCAGGATCAACAAGATTCAAAACCTGAAGAGAATGAAATGTCGAAGGAAAATGCGGAACAGATGCTTAATTCTGTAATGCAAGATGAGAAAAACGTCCAGGAAAAAGTAAAAAAGCAACAACAGGTTATCCAAAGTGGACGATTAGAAAAAGACTGGTGATTAATTGGCATTAAAATAAAATAGAAATGAGAAAACATATATTCTTACTCATAACCTTGATAGTAGCAAGTAATCTTTATGCTAAAGATATATCTTTCACAGCTTCCGCTCCGGAAGTGGTGGCGGTAGGCGACCAATTTAGACTTGCTTATACGATCACAACACAAAAAGTTAAAGACTTTAGAGCGTCGCCATCTATCAGTGGATTTGATATATTAATGGGACCTACTCGCTCACAACAGAGTAATACACAAATAATCAATGGTAATGTCACCTCTACGAACAGTGTTACATACACCTATATTTTACTCGCTAACAAGGAAGGCGATTTTTCAATTCCCGCCGCAACAATTGTGGTGGATGGAGAACAAATGATTTCTAATGCAGCAAAAATTAAAGTTTTACCCGCCGACAAATCATCGGCTAACAACGCCGGAAGATCAAATAACGGTTCAAATCAATCATCTTCCGCTTCATCGGGAACAACCGTATCCAGTCAGGATTTGTTTGTGACTGCTACAACTACACGCACCAAAGTTTTTGAGCAAGAGGCGTTTTTACTAACATATAAAATATATACGCTGGTAAATGTGACGCTGGCAAGTATAAAATGGCCGGACTTTAAAGGTTTCCATTCACAGGAGGTAGAACTACATCCATCATGGAAATTGGAACACTATAATGGAAGGAATTACAATGCGGCAGTCTATCGCCAATTCGTTTTATTTCCACAACAGGGAGGACAGTTAACGATTGAACCGGCCCGTTTTGATGCCGTGGTCGCTAAACCTGTACATTATGATGATCCTTTTGATGCTTACTTCAATGGAGGAAGCAATTATGTAGAAATCAAGAAAACAATAACAACCCCTAAAGTGACTATAAATGTAGATCCGTTACCATCAGGAAAACCTGCAGGTTTCTCCGGTGGAGTGGGGGATTTCAGCATTTCATCTTCGATCAATACACAGAAAGTTAAAACAAATGATGCCATTACCATCAAGCTCGTTATATCAGGAACCGGTAATTTGAAGCTAATATCAAATCCGGAGATCGTATTTCCTAAAGACTTTGAAACATTTGATCCCAAAATTGATAATAAGACAAGATTAACTAAAGATGGCCTTACCGGAAGCCGGGTCATTGAATATTTGGCAATCCCCAGACACGCCGGTAAATTCAAGATCCCGGCAGTGGCTTTTAGCTATTTCGACGTTAAATCGAAATCCTATAAAAAGCTTACGACTCAAGAATATGAAATAGATGTGCAAAAAGGAGAAGGTAATGCTGAACAAATCATTGCTAACTTCACGAACAAAGAAGAATTAAAAGTACTGGGTGAAGATATACGGTTCATCAAACTGAATGAAGTCAATCTGACTCCCAAAGGACAATTCTTCTATGGATCCGTATCCTATTGGTTATTCTATATAATTCCCGGTATCGCTTTCATTATATTCTTTATTGTTCATCGCAAACAAGCCGTTGAAAACAGGAATATGGCCAAAGTAAGAACAAAAAAAGCAAATAAGGTAGCCGTTAAGCGCTTGAAATTAGCGGGCAAACTTCTATCTGAAAACGAGAAGGATGCATTTTACGATGAAGTATTAAAGACACTTTGGGGATATATTAGTGATAAACTCAATATTCCGGTGTCCAAATTATCCAAAGATAATATAGAAGGAAAACTAACCGATTACGGCGTAGATGATGATTTGATAAAGAACTTCATCGATGCTTTGAACGAATGTGAATTTGCGCGGTTTGCTCCGGGTGATGAAAATCAAGCTATGGACAAAGTGTATGCTACGGCTCTTGAAGTTATTAGTAAAATGGAGAACTCGATTAAACATTAAACGATGGAATCATGAAAAAAATACTTGTTTTTATATACACTATACTTATCGGTATAAACTGTTTGGCACAAGATTCTTTAAAAATAAAGTCTGATGCTGATAGCGCATACCTTAAAAATGACTATGCTACTGCTATTCAAATTTATGAGAACCTGCTCCAACAAGGCGAATCTGCTGAAATATATTATAATTTGGGAAATAGCTACTATAAATCAGGTGATATAGCAAGAGCTATTTTAAATTACGAAAGGGCTTTACTACTTAAACCCGGGAATGAAGATATCCAAACCAACTTAGAGATTGTCCGCAGCAAAACTGTGGATAAAATAGATGTGGCGGCGCCTGAGATATTCTTTATTAGTTGGATTAAATCACTCATCAATAGTATCGGTATCAATGCATGGGCCCGTTGGGGGATTATATTCTTCATTTTACTGATTGCTTCACTTTACTTCTTCATATTCTCAAAACAAACAAAAATGAAGAAAATAGGTTTTATAGGTAGTATTGTATGCTTTCTATTCGTTGTTTGTACCAATATGTTTGCTGCATATCAAAAGAAAACGCTGACAAATAGAAATACAGCCATTATAATTAGTCCCAGTGTTACGATCCGTAGTACACCTAATGAAAATGGTACAAGCCTGTTTATCTTACATGAAGGCAGCAAAGTTATCATTAAAGACAACTCAATGAAAAACTGGAAAGAAATAACCATAGAAGATGGTAAGGTTGGTTGGATTCCAAGTTCGGATATTGAAATGATATAAACCCATTTTTATGTCTAAACAGTTTGTTTTATTCCTTTTTTTTATTAAGTTTATAGCGAATAATAATCAATTAGTATTTAACCATTAAATTTATAAAACATGAGGACGATAACTTTCAATGAACTTCGTAAAATCAAAGATTCATTGCCAATCGGTAGCATGCATAGAATCGCAGATGAGTTGAATCTTAATGTCGAGACAGTTAGAAACTTCTTTGGCGGTCACAATTTCAAGAATGGGAAAAGCGTTGGAATACATCTTGAGCCCGGTCCGGATGGCGGATTAGTGATGCTTGATGATACAACAGTACTCGACCGGGCTTTAGGAATATTAGATGAAGTTAATCATCAAATACAAACAGAAGCTGCTGCTGCCGAACAAAAAGTTTAATATATAAAATCCAAATCCCAATTGTACCTTCCGATAAACAATTGGGATTTCTTTTTAAGTATTTCTCAACTACTGATTCATAGTCCGATTCATAGTTTGTTTCAACGGCAAAACATGAAGATAGGCATGAAGATAGGATGGTTTGCCAATCTCTTATTAAACATAATCATTATTATGGCTGATCAAAAGAATCTTTGCCTTCACCCTTTATACCCGATAAATAAGGGTATTTCAAGAAATGAAGGCAAAGAGTTCGAATATAGAGTTGATTAGAATCCCATAAGTTTTTCAATCTCTTCAAATTCTGTACCCATATTCAAATTATAGTATGTTCTATAAAGGCCTTGAATCCAAAGATCTTGTTGCTCAGGTTTAAGTTCTCTGGCTTTCTCATAACATGGTCTGGCTTCTTCATAGAACTTCTTAATAGTTTCCTGTTCCTGAGCATATTTAGGACTATTCATATCCGCAGTAGCGCTGTCTGCAAATTCCTGAGCCTTCTGAACATAAACCAATCCTAAATTAGAATAAGCTTCAGCATAATTAGAATCAGTCGCTATTGTCTTTTTGTAGAAATCGATAGCATTATCATATTCTTTCATATTATGATGAAGATATCCTTTTACATACAGATAGAATGTATTATCAGGATCTTTTTGAAGCATTTCATCGGAAAACTTCATTGCTTCATCATACTTATTCGTATTACTATAATAGTCAATCAAATGTCCAAAGAAGAAAGCATGATCCGGATACTTTTGGATACCATTCTTTAAAGAAACAACCCATTTAACGGTGTCACCTTCAGTTTTATACGCGGTAGAAATAAATTCCATGGCATACTTACCAACTTCTTTATCATCCTCGGCATAAGGTGCATACTTCAATACAGCAGGATAATTTTCCATTTTAGCCGCAGCCAATGCAGCATAATAAGCGATTTGCGATAAAAGCGTATCTGTTTTCAGCAGGTTTTCTTTTTCAAACATTGGGCTGGAAGATGCATCTATGTACATAGTAAAGAATGACAATGCTTCTTCATTTTTATCTTGATTAAAGTAGTGAATACCTCCATTAATCAGATTTGGGCGCTCTACAAGCAATGTGGCCGCATTCGGTTTTCTATAGCGGTTTTTAATTTTACCTTTCTCATCCGGGATTTGTGCCAATTCATCGCATTTGAGATAGTACTTGTACATGTTCAAGACGCTATTGAATACCTTTATGGTATCATAAGGCTTTCTTAAGTAAGCGCTTTCCATTTGCTTTTCATTTATTCTTTTTTGAATAAATCCAGCTACATCCCATGTCGCTGCATCATCTTTAGTTCCGGCATCTTTTAAAGCAGCATTGATTAATTGCTCTGCTTTACCAAAATCCGGATTAGTTTCATTAGCGATGCTTTTTGCTTCCTTTACGGCTTTTACCTGGGAAAAAGATAAGGTCGCAGTCATCAGCAAAACAATTGAAAATAATACTCTTTTCATGATTGTTGTTAATTAATAATTAATACTATGTGATTATTCTTCATTTTCATGGTTTTCATCTTCTGACGATACTTTACATACAGACCCGATCTGATCGTTTCGTTTTTCCAGGTTTATCAGACGAACGCCTTGAGTAGCACGTCCCATAATACGGACATCTTCCACTTTTAAGCGGATAGTTATACCTGATTTATTTATGATCATCAGGTCGTTTTCATCTGTAACCGATTTTATCGCGACCAGTTTTCCTGTTTTATCGGTTATATTTATGGTTTTAACCCCTTTACCGCCACGATTTGTCTTACGATAATCTTCCAGTTCGGAGCGTTTCCCGTAACCTTGCTCAGAAACAACCATAATTGATTCTGTTTCAGGATCTTTAATACAGATCATTCCTACAACTTCATCCTGACCATCTCCGTCAAGGGTAATGCCTCGAACTCCTGTCGCGGTACGTCCCATCACACGAACAACACTTTCATGGAAGCGAATAGCACGTCCATTCCGGTTAGCAATGATTATTTCATTATTTCCATTCGTCATACGAACTTCGATTACGCTATCATCTTCACGGATCATGATTGCATTAACACCATTCTGGCGGGGACGGGAGTACTGTTCCAGCAATGTCTTCTTAATTACGCCATTCTTCGTACAGAACAGTACATAGTGATTATTAATAAATTCCGTATCTGCCAGATTCTTAACACGAAGATAAGCGGTAACCGTATCGTCCGAATCTATATTCAGTAAATTCTGAATGGCGCGCCCTTTGGAGATCTTGGTTCCTTCAGGGATCTCATATACTTTCAACCAATAACACTTACCCTTTTGTGTAAAGAACAACAATGTGTTATGCATCGTTGCAGGATATATATGTTCTACAAAATCTTCGTCCCTTGTTTCTGTGCCTTTTGAACCTACGCCGCCACGATTCTGTGCGCGAAATTCAATAAGCGGAGTACGTTTAATATATCCCATGTGCGAAATCGTAATGATCATCTCCTCATCAGCATAAAAATCTTCCGGATTAAACTCTTCTGATGAATAAACTACCTCAGAGCGACGTTTGTCGCCGTATTTAGCTTTTACTTCGATCAATTCATCTTTTATCACTTGCCGGCAACGCTCATCATTCGATAGTATTTCCTCATAATTCGCAATTTGCTTCATTACGTCATCATATTCCGCATGAAGCTGATCTTGCATCAGTCCGGTCAATTGGCGCAAACGCATTTCAACAATGGCCCTCGCTTGAACTTCACTTAATTCGAAACGTTCCATCAAGTTGGCAATAGCTTCATTAGGCGTTTTTGCCGCACGGATGATCTTGATCACTTCGTCGATATTATCTGAAGCAATAATCAGGCCTTCTAATATATGGGCGCGTTCTTTAGCTTTACGAAGATCGTATTGTGTACGGCGAATAACAACATCATGCCTGTGCTCTATGAAGTATCTGATCAGATCGAGTAAGTTAAGCAACTTGGGACGACCGTTCACTAACGCTACATTGTTTACTCCGAATGATGTTTGCAAAGCTGTCATTTTATATAGCTTATTCAATATCACACTCGCGTTCGCATCACGTTTGATATCGATCACTATACGCATCCCTTCCCTATCAGACTCGTCATTGGCATTAGAAATACCTTCGATCTTCCTATCGTTGACAAGGTCGGCAATATTTTTGATCAGTTCCGCCTTATTGACATTATATGGGATCTCGGTCACTACAATTTTGTCATGATTCTGACCGGCTTCTATCTCAGCGCGTGCACGCATTATTACGCGGCCGCGCCCAGTCAAGTAAGCCTCACGTACACCACTGATACCATATATAAAACCGCCTGTAGGAAAATCCGGCGCTTTTACGAATTCCATCAGTTCTTCAATGGTGCTTTCAGTATTGTCAAGATAGGCGATACATGCGTCGATAACTTCATCCAAGTTATGCGGAGGCATATTCGTAGCCATACCTACGGCAATACCCGAAGCCCCATTTATTAAAAGGTTGGGAATACGGGTTGGCATCACCTTAGGCTCAGACAATGTATTATCGAAGTTCGGATCAAAATCAACAGTTTCTTTATAAAGATCCTGCATCATTTCTTCACCCAGTTTATTTAATCGCGCTTCCGTATAACGCATAGCAGCCGGGCTGTCACCATCTACGGAACCGAAGTTACCTTGTCCGTCGACCAATGGATATCGCATGGCCCACTCCTGTGCCATACGCACCATTGCAAAATATACAGATGAGTCACCATGAGGATGATACTTTCCCAACACCTCACCTACGATTCTTGCTGATTTTTTATAAGGTTTATCTGAAGTATTTCCCAGTTCTATCATTCCATAAAGGATTCTACGATGAACCGGCTTAAATCCGTCTCTAACATCAGGGAGTGCACGAGAAACAATAACCGACATCGAATAATCGATGTATGACGATTTCATCTCCTCCTCAATGTTGATCTTTATAATTCTGTCTTGTTCAAGCATTTAAAAAGATTATTAATTATACATTTAACGGTTTGCGAAAAACCATGCTAAAGTACTACTTTTTCACGACATACAAAACGTTTCCTTGAAAAACATTAAAGCAAACGCACGAAATTCACAACTATATAAAAAGAGAGATTATGTGATAGACATCCTCAACATGATCCTATGAAATAGACCGCTTATATGGTTGGAAAACGGCGTACCATACCGTGATCCTTTTGTTATCATAGTATGATCCGGGCGACGAGATATATATCTGGTCATGTACCAGATATATATCTGGTCGTATACCAGATATATATCTCGTCGAACGAAAGACCAAGAGATACAAGATGGATCATGAGGAGATAATCGTGTAAGAATACGGTGGAACACGATATCTCATGCCGGCGATATTGATCAATTGTGGCATGATATTTGTTTCTATTAAGAATATATTAGCATACATGGCCGAAAATGGCTATATTTGCACTGTATTATTAATCAAAGAGATATTATATGAATGATCAATTCTCACAACGAGTATCCGATATTATCGTATATAGCAAGGAAGAGGCAAACCGTCTCAGAAACGGTTATATCGGGCCTGAGCATCTGTTGCTTGGTTTGATTCGTGAGGGTGAGGGAAAAGCAATGGAAGTACTATTAAGACTTGACATAGACTTTACCACAATTAAACGAAACATAGAATCTATTCTGAAGAAACATCAGAATGACATGTTATTGCCTGATGCCGATATTCCACTATCTAACGAGTCGGCCAGAATATTGAAAATGTGTATCCTTGAAGCTCGCTTATTAAAGAAAGACGTAGTCGATACGGAGCATATGCTTCTGGCGATATTAAAAGACAGGAATAATGTCGCCGCTTCTGTATTGGAACAGAATAGCGTGGATTATAAAAAGGTATTCGAACAGTTGTCTTTGCAGCCCGATATCAGTTCCGGATTAGGATTTACTGAAGATGACGATGACGACGAAGAGGAAATGGGTGGGCCGCATTTCGATAAACAGCATATTGCGGCTCCGAAGAGGCCTGCCAATGACACTCCTGTCCTGGACAACTTTGGTGCAGATATGACCAAAGCGGCTGAGGAAGGCCGGTTAGATCCTGTTGTAGGGCGTGAACGTGAGATCGAACGCTTAGCGCAAGTCCTAAGCCGTAGAAAGAAAAACAATCCTGTTCTCATCGGAGAGCCGGGTGTGGGTAAATCCGCGATAGTTGAAGGTCTTGCGCTCCGTATCGTTCAAAAGAAAGTTTCCCGCATTTTGTTCGACAAACGGGTTGTGGCTTTAGATATGACCTCCGTTGTAGCAGGAACAAAATATCGTGGACAATTCGAAGAACGTATTCGCTCTATCTTAAATGAGTTGCAAAAGAATCCTAATGTAATTCTATTTATCGATGAACTCCATACCATAGTAGGTGCAGGCTCTGCAACAGGTTCTATGGACGCTGCCAATATGCTCAAGCCGGCCCTGGCGCGTGGTGAAATACAATGTATTGGCGCCACCACACTCGATGAGTACAGAAAGAGTATTGAAAAAGATGGCGCTTTAGAGCGTCGTTTCCAAAAGGTGATAGTTGAGCCGACTACTCCCGAAGAAACACAGCAAATATTGCAGAATATCAAAGATAAATACGAAGATCATCACAATGTTTATTATACGGAAGCCGCTTTAGAAGCTTGCGTCAAACTGACAGACAGGTATGTTACCGACCGTAACTTTCCGGATAAAGCTATTGATGCTCTCGACGAAGCAGGTTCACGCGTACATCTGACCAATGTCAGTGTCCCTAAAGAAATTGAAACACAGGAAAAGTATATTGAAGAAGCTAAAGTCAGGAAGAACGAGTCCGTAAAATTACAGAACTACGAATTGGCGGCAAGTTTCCGGGATAAAGAAAAAGAGTTGTCGAAGCAGCTGGAAGCAATGAAGCAAGAATGGGAAGCCAGCCTGAAAGTTCATCGCCAGACTGTTGACGGGGAAGACATCGCCAATGTGGTTTCCATGATGACAGGTATCCCTGTGCAACGTATGGCGCAGGCCGAAAGCATTAAACTTACAGGAATGAAAGATAAGCTGCAATCCAAGGTTATTGCACAAGACGCCGCAATTGAAAGATTGACCAAAGCTATCCTTCGTAGCCGTATAGGCATTAAAGACCCGAATAAACCAATAGGTACTTTCATGTTCCTGGGGCCGACAGGAGTTGGTAAAACACATCTTGCCAAAGAATTAGCCAAGTTTATGTTTGGTTCGCCTGATGCGTTGATACGTATCGACATGAGCGAATATATGGAGAAATTTACGGTTTCCCGCCTTGTGGGAGCGCCTCCGGGATATGTTGGTTATGAAGAAGGAGGCCAGTTGACTGAAAAGGTTCGTCGCAGGCCCTACTCCATTGTCCTACTTGACGAGATCGAGAAAGCCCATTCTGATGTATTTAATATATTGCTTCAGGTTATGGATGAAGGACGTTTGACGGATAGCTTGGGCAGGATAGTCAATTTCAAGAATACGGTGATCATTATGACTTCCAACATCGGAACGCGTCAATTGAAAGACTTCGGTAAAGGAGTTGGATTCGCCGCTCAAAACCGGTCAAACGACAAAGAGTATGTAAGAGGCGTAATCCAGAAAGCTTTGAATAAAGCTTTCGCGCCTGAGTTTATCAACCGTATAGATGAGATCATTACATTCGATCAGCTTTCGTTGGATGCAATAAAGGTAATCATTGATATTGAACTGGCCGAATTGCTGGACAGAATGGATACGATGGGCTATAAGATCGCAATTGACGGAAAAGCGAGAGAATTCATTGCCAACAAAGGTTATGACGTACAGTTTGGAGCGCGTCCGTTAAAGCGTGCTATTCAGACTTACCTGGAAGATGGCCTGGCCGAACTTATTGTTGGTTCTCAAATCAATAGTGACGACTTGATCCTTGTAACTCTAAATGAAGAAAAGAACGAGCTGGATATGAAAATAGAGCCACATAAACTGGCTGCAAGATAACTGTTATCATTTCTACACGTCAAAATGTCAGGCCTGCTGGCCTGGCATTTTTTTTGCGATTAAATGGGAAAAGATATTATATAGTTTAACTAAAAACAGTAGATATTATTATGCAAAAAGGTCATATTGGGGTAACAACAGACAACATTTTCCCCGTAATCAAGAAGTTCTTGTACAGTGATCATGAGATCTTCCTTCGTGAATTAGTATCCAATGCTATCGACGCGACTCAGAAGATAAAAACATTAGCTTCCAAAGGCGACTTCAAAGAACAATTAGGCGATCTCACGATTCATGTATCATTAGGAAAAAATACCATTACGATCTCTGATCGCGGTATCGGTCTTACTGCCGAAGAAATAGATAAATACATAAACCAAATTGCGTTCTCCGGTGCAAATGACTTCCTTGAAAAATATAAAGATGATGCCAATGCCATTATCGGACACTTCGGATTGGGTTTCTACTCTGCGTTTATGGTGGCCAAGAAGGTTGAGATCATCACTAAATCCTATCAGGAAGGCAGCCAAGCCGTTAAATGGAGCTGTGACGGTAGCCCGGAGTTCACCATTGAAAATATTAAGAAGGAAGACCGGGGAACCGACATTATTCTATATATTGACAATGAGTCCAAAGAGTTCCTGGAAGAACCACGCATATCTTCCCTGCTGAACAAATACTGCAAATACCTCCCTGTACCCATTGCTTTCGGAAAGAAAAAAGAGTGGAAAGACGGTAAGCAAGTGGAAACGGATGAAGACAATATCATTAATGATACAACTCCTTTATGGACGCGTAAACCGAGCGATCTGACGGACGAGGATTATAAAAAGTTCTATCGCGAGCTATATCCAATGTCTGATGAGCCGCTTTTCTGGATCCATCTGAATGTTGACTACCCGTTCCACTTAACGGGCGTCCTGTATTTCCCTAAGATCAAGAACAATATTGATCTAAGCAAGAACAAGATACAACTGTACAGTAATCAAGTATACGTTACTGATTCCGTAGAAGGTATTGTACCTGATTTCTTAACGCTACTTCATGGAGTTATCGATTCACCGGATATCCCGTTAAATGTGTCCCGTTCTTATTTGCAAAGCGATTCTAATGTCAAGAAGATATCCACTCACATTACTAAAAAGGTATCCGACCGCTTACAGTCGATCTTTAAGAATGACAGAAAACAGTTCGAGGAGAAGTGGAATGACCTGAAGATATTCATCAACTATGGGATGTTGACTCAGGAAGACTTTTACGATAAAGCGCAAAAATTCACTCTGTTTACAGACACGGATAACAAACATTATACCTTTGAGGAATACAAGACGCTCATTAAAGGCAATCAGACAGATAAAGACGACAATCTGATTTATCTGTATACAAATAACAAGGACGAGCAATACAGCTACATTGAAGCAGCAACCGGCAAAGGTTACAACGTATTGTTAATGGATGGTCAATTAGACATTGCCTTAGTTAGCATGTTAGAACAGAAACTTGAAAAATCCCGTTTTACACGTGTAGACAGTGATGTTGTAGACCACTTGATTGTAAAAGAAGATAAGAAGGCTGACATTTTGGCAGCAGATAAACAAGAAGCTCTTACCGCTACATTCAAGAGCCAGTTACCGGGCATGGATAAAAAAGTAGAATTTCATGTGATGACGCAAGCTTTAGGTGAAAACAGCAATCCGGTTATGATCACGCAAAGTGAATATATGCGCCGTATGAAGGAAATGGCTAATATCCAGGCCGGCATGAGTTTTTATGGAGAGATGCCCGACATGTACAATCTTGTGCTGAACTCCGATCATAAGATTATAAAAGATATATTATCGTCGGAAGAAAAAGAGTGTAGTAATGCCATATCTCCTATCCAATCGCAAATAGATGAGGCATCCAAACGTCGTAACGAGCTTAAGGAGAGCCAAAAAGATAAGAAGGAAGAAGAGATTCCAACATCAGAAAAAGACGAGTTGGATGCATTGGATGATAAGCTAAACCATCTGAAAGCTCAAAAAGAAGCTGTATATTCAGACTATGCCAAGAATAACAAAATTATTCGTCAGCTCATTGATCTGGTTCTACTACAAAACAATATGTTGAAAGGAGAAGCGCTGAACAATTTCGTTAAAAGGAGCATCGAACTCATTTAACGTCATCCGATCAAGGTCTTTAATATGAAGAGGGCGCCATAAGTTAGCTTGTGGCGTCCTCTTTTTATAACCGCTTACCTCCCCTACTCCACTCTTAAATATCTCGGCGTAAAAAGCCTGTCCTTTTCTCCGTTCTCTCTATATATGCTCTATAACATACAGGTTAAGTGTACAGCTTACACCATTAAGTGTTATATTTACACTCCAATGAATTTAAACACCTCATTTACATTAACTATTCAATAACCAGAAGAACATGAAAAAGCTGTTATTACCCCTTGGATTTGTGGCATTGATGATGTCATCATGCAGCATTAAACCGGCGACAGAACTTACGCTATCGGGTTTGAACCCGGCGGATTTCAAATCCGAAGTAAACAACCAACCGGTTGGCCTTTACACATTGAAAAACAATGCAGGCATGGAAGTATGTATCACCAACTTCGGCGCACGCATCGTATCTGTTATGGCGCCCGACAAAAACGGAGAGTGGAAAGACGTCGTACTTGGATTTGATAACATCAACGACTATAAGATCGTCCCCAGCGACTTTGGCGCAGCCATCGGCCGTTATGCCAACCGCATCGATCAAGGCCGGTTCGTATTGGATGGGGAAACGATCCAACTTCTCCGGAACAATTTCGGGCATAGCCTGCACGGAGGCCCCCAGGGATGGCAATATCAGGTTTTCGAAGCCCGGCCCATCCATGAAACATCCATCGCCATGACCCTCCTCTCCCCTGACGGAGACGCCAACTATCCGGGTAACGTAAAAGCAACAGTGACTTACACCCTGACCGAAGATAACGCGATCGATATCCGGTATGAAGCGACGACAGATAAGAAAACGATCATCAACATGACCAACCACTCCTATTTCAACCTGTCCGGAGACGCAACTCAACCCATTACAAACGATATCCTTTATATCAATGCCGACAGCTTCACTCCCGTCGACAGTACCTATATGACTACCGGAGAAATTCTTCCGGTAGCCGATACGCCGATGGACTTTACCACGCCGAAAGCGATAGGCGCGGAAATCGATAACTTCGACTACGAACAGTTGAAGAACGGAAACGGCTACGACCATAACTGGGTATTGAACACCAAAGGCGACGTAAAACAACTCGCAGCTAAAGTGACTTCGCCCGTAAGCGGCATCTCTTTGGAAGTCTACACCAACGAGCCTGGCGTTCAGGTCTATACGGGAAACTTCCTCAATGGAACCGTTACAGGTAAAAAAGGCATCGTCTACGGTCAACGCACAGGCGTCTGCCTGGAAGTTCAACACTATCCCGACAGTCCCAACAAACCGGATTGGCCGAGTGTAGTTCTTGAGCCGGGGCAGACTTACGAAAGCGAATGTATCTATAAGTTCACAGTAGAAAAATAGTATTAACCCTCTAATTTGTTTATTATGCAATCACTTGATTGGTTGGTCATTGGAGTCTTTTGCCTGGCTCTTATCGGGATCATTGTATGGGTAGTTAAGCAGAAGCAGAACGACTCGGCAGATTATTTCTTAAGCGGACGCGATGCAACATGGATCGCCATCGGCGCATCTATCTTCGCGTCAAACATCGGTTCGGAACACTTGATCGGGCTTGCCGGCGCCGGCGCGTCGAGCGGCATGGCCATGGCGCACTGGGAGATTCAAGGATGGATGATCCTTATTCTGGGTTGGGTATTCGTACCTTTCTATTCGCGAAGCATGGTATACACCATGCCCGAATTTCTCGAACGCCGTTACAACCCGCAATCAAGAACCATACTGTCCGTCATCTCACTGGTGAGTTACGTACTGACGAAAGTAGCGGTAACGGTGTATGCCGGGGGCCTTGTGTTCCAACAAGTATTCGGCATCGATACCTTGTGGGGGATAGACTTCTTCTGGATAGCGGCTATCGGGCTGGTTCTGATCACAGCGTTATACACCGTTTTCGGCGGCATGAAATCGGTACTGTACACATCCGTGTTGCAAACGCCTATCCTGCTGTTAGGTTCATTGATCATCCTTGTGCTTGGTATGAAGGAACTCGGCGGATGGGACGAAATGATCCGTATCTGTGGCGGAATATCCGTCAATGAATATAACGATACCATGAACAACCTGATCCGCAGCAATAGCGATCCGAACTTCCCCTGGCTGGGAGCGTTGGTTGGTTCGGCTATTATCGGTTTCTGGTACTGGTGTACCGACCAATACATCGTTCAACGCGCGCTTTCCGGGAAGAATCAAAAAGAAGCCCGCCGCGGTACGATCTTCGGTGCATACCTGAAACTTCTTCCTGTATTCTTATTCCTTATCCCCGGAATGATCGCGTTCGCGCTGCACCAGAAAGGCCTTGAGACCGGCGGATTTCTCCCGATGTTGGCCGATGGCGTGACACCCAATGCCGACGCCGCTTTCCCGACGCTGGTAGCCAAACTGCTTCCCGCCGGTGTTAAGGGCCTTGTCGTATGCGGTATCCTTGCCGCCCTGATGAGTTCATTGGCTTCCCTGTTCAACTCATCGGCCATGCTGTTTACCATTGATTTCTACAAACGTTTCAAACCGCGAACCCCGGAAAAGAAGCTGGTAGGCATCGGTCAGACAGCAACCGTAGTCATCGTCATCCTGGGTATCCTCTGGATACCGATCATGCGTAGCGTGGGCAACGTGCTTTATACGTATCTGCAAGACGTACAGTCCGTACTCGCTCCGGGTATCGCAGCCGCCTTTCTGCTTGGTGTCTGTTGGAAACGTACAACCGCGCAAGGCGGTATGTGGGGATTGCTTGCCGGTATGATCATTGGTTTGACCCGGCTCGGCTCGAAAGTGTATTACAGTAATGTAGCGGATACCGGTAGCTCATTGTTCAAATACCTGTTCTATGATTTGAACTGGTTGTTCTTCTGCGGTTGGATGTTCCTGTTCTGTATGATCGTAGTCGTATGGGTAAGTTATGCGACTCCCGCTCCATCGGCGGCAAAGATACAGGGACTTGTATTCGGAACAGCAACTCCGGAACAAAAAGCCGAAACGCGCGCCGGTTGGAACAAATGGGATGTAATCCATACGGCCATTATCCTTGGAATCACAGTCGCCTTCTACATTTATTTCTGGTAGATCAGCTATGTCGATTAACTACAGATCAACAGATTACACAGGTTGATCGGGTTCAGATTAAAAATCTGTGTAATCTGTTAATCTGCGGTTAATATTAGTACTAAAATTATGAAAGATAATAAAGCTTTTTACAGCCATAACCCCAGGTTCTACGTCGGGATCGATTGTATTATCTTCGGTTTCAACGAAGGGGAGTTGAGTTTGCTTTTACTCAAACGTAATTTCCAGCCGGCTATGGGCGAATGGTCTCTGATGGGTGGTTTCACCCAAAACAACGAGAGTACGGACGATGCCGCCAAGCGCGTACTCCACGAACTCACGGGACTGGACAACGTGTATATGGAGCAGGTGGGCGCTTTCGGCGAAGTCGAGCGCGATCCGGGAGAGCGGGTCGTCTCCATAGCCTACTACGCCCTGATCAACATCGACGAGTACGACCGTAAACTTGTGCAGCAACACAATGCTTTCTGGATAAATATCAATGAACTCCCGCCGTTGATCTTCGACCACGACAAGATGGTCGATAAGGCGCGAAAGCTCATGCAACAGAAAGCCTCGACCAACCCCATCGGGTTCAACCTGCTACCCAAACTGTTCACCCTGTCACAGTTGCAAAGCCTGTACGAAGCCATTTACGGCGAAACGACGGATAAACGGAACTTCCGCAAACGCGTAGCCGATATGGATTTCATCGAGAAAACCAATAAGATCGATAAACAAGGATCTAAGCGAGGAGCCGCCCTGTACCAGTTCAACAGCAAGGCCTATCGTAAAGACCCTAAAAGTTTTAAGTTATGAGTTTTGAATTTGTAGTTTTGATCTCACACGGGAGATGGCAGGGTCTCGTATCAATAACTACAAACCCGAAACTATAAACTCAAAACTATAAACTACAAACTCAAATGTTAGAAGCATTAAAGAAAGAAGTACTCCAAGCGAACCTCGACCTGGTCAAACATGGCCTGGTGATCTTTACCTGGGGAAACGTTTCGGCTATCGACCGTGAATCCGGCTTGGTTGTCATCAAACCCAGCGGAGTTTCTTATGACGATATGAAAGCCGAAGACATGGTCGTGGTAGACCCGGATGGAAACGTGGTGGAGGGCAAGCTGAAACCATCGTCGGACACTCCCACCCACCTTGTTCTTTATAAAGCGTTCCCCAAAGCCGGCGCTGTGGTACATACGCACTCGACCTACGCTACGGCATGGGCGCAAGCCGGTCTCGACATACCCAACATAGGAACGACGCATGCCGACTATTTCCATGACGCCATTCCTTGTACGGCCGATATGACCGAAGCCGAAGTGACGGGTGCATACGAATGGGAAACAGGAAACGTGATCGTCGCCCGCTTCGCAGGAATGGATCCGGTGCATACGCCGGGGGTATTGGTGAAAAACCACGGGCCTTTCGCCTGGGGTCCCAACGCAGGAAGCGCAGTGCATCACGCGGTTGTTATGGAACAGGTAGCCAAGATGGCAAGCATAGCTTATGCCGCCAATCCGAACCTGACCATGAATCCGTTGCTGGTCGAGAAACACTTTAGCCGTAAGCATGGCCCCGACGCCTATTACGGACAGAAAAAATGAAGCCTCGAAGCCTCACTCAGACTCTATCCAAAGCAGAGGAAGAAGGAAGATAAAATGAAAGAACAATAAATAAATAAAAAGAATCAATACGTATATGTTTGAAAATTACGAAGTATGGTTCGTTACAGGAGCACAGCTACTGTACGGAGGAGACGCGGTGATCGCGGTAGACGCGCACTCGAATGAGATGGTCAACGGACTGAACGAATCGGGCAGGCTCCCGGTCAAAGTGGTATATAAAGGTACGGTCAACTCATCGAAAGAGGTAACGGCGACCTTTAAGGCTGCCAACAATGAGAATAAATGCATCGGTGTGATCACCTGGATGCATACCTTCTCTCCGGCTAAAATGTGGATACACGGCCTGCAGGAACTCAGAAAACCGTTGTGCCATTTCCACACGCAGTTCAATAAAGAAATTCCCTGGGATACCATGGACATGGACTTTATGAACCTGAACCAATCGGCTCACGGCGACCGTGAGTTTGGACACATCACCGCCCGTATGCGCAGGCCCCGCAAACTGGTGGTCGGCCACTGGCAAGACGCGGCCGCTCAGGAAAAGATCGCCGTATGGATGCGTGTAGCCGCAGCCTGGGCGGATGCGCAGGATATGCTTATCGTACGTTTCGGCGACCAGATGAACAACGTAGCCGTAACCGATGGCGACAAAGTGGATGCGGAAATGCGTTTGGGTTACCACGTAGACTACTGCCCTATCGCCGAATTGGCGGCTTACCAAAACAACGTGACCGAAGCCGAAGTCGACAAGCTGGTAGAAACCTACAAGAAAGAATATGCCGTTGCCCCTGCCGATTTGGGCAATGAACACTTCCTGAAACAGATCAGAAACGCCGCTTACGCCGAGATCGCCCTCCGCCGCCTGTTGAAAGACAAAGGCGCCAAAGCCTTTACCACCAACTTCGACGATCTGGAAGGCATCGACCAGCTTCCGGGACTGGCCAGCCAGCGCCTGATGGCCGAAGGTTACGGCTTTGGGGCGGAAGGCGACTGGAAAACCGCAGCCCTTTACCGTACGATGTGGTTCATGGGACAAGGCCTTCCAAAGGGCTGTTCTTTCCTTGAAGACTACACCTTGAACTTCGACGGCGAAAAGAGCGCTATCCTTCAGGCCCACATGCTGGAAGTCTGTCCGTTGATCGCGGAACAAAAGCCAAGATTGGAAGTTCACCCACTGGGCATAGGAGGTAAGAACGATCCCGCCCGCCTGGTCTTTACGTCTAAAGAAGGCGAAGGCATTGCCGCTACGATCATCGACCTGGGCAATCGCTTCCGCATGATCGTAAACAAGGTGGATTGCATCAAGAGCAAACCGCTTCCGAAACTTCCCGTCGCTTCCGCACTGTGGATACCACGTCCGAACTTCGCGGTAGGCGCGGGCGCATGGATACTGGCGGGCGGCACACACCACAGCAGTTTCTCATACGACCTCACGGTGGAATACCTGGAAGACTACGCCGAAATCGCCGGCATCGAAATGCTTGTGATCGACGAAAACACCACCTTGACCGAGTTTAAGAAAGAGCTTCGCCTGAACGAGGTGTATTATTTGTTGAAATAGAAATTCAAACGCGGATTAACGCAGATTGACGCAGATTAATTTACTATCTGTATTTCAAACACTAAATCCGCATTAATCCGCGTTTCAAAAACCAATCCAAATTCAAACCATTATGAACGAGAAATATGTAATCGGATTAGACTACGGGAGCGATTCCGCCCGCGCCGTCATCGTAAACGCGTTGACCGGAAAGATACTTGCCACATCGGTCAAGAACTATCCGCGCTGGACAAAGGGATTGTATTGCGACCCTGTTTCCAGCCGGTACCGCCAACATCCGCAGGATTATATCGACGTACTTGAAGCCACGGTAAAAGATGCCCTTAGCCTGGCTCCGGCCGGAACAGCGGAAAACGTAGTGGGTATCGCATTCGATACGACAGGCAGTACGCCCGCCTTTACCGACGCGACCGGCGCCCCGTTGGCTTTATTGCCCGAATTTGCCGAAAACCCGAACGCGATGTTCATCTTGTGGAAAGACCATACCGCCATCCGGGAAGCAACCGAGATCAACACGCTCAGCCGTGAATGGGACACTGACTATACGGCATACGAAGGCGGCATTTACTCCTCCGAATGGTTTTGGGCGAAAGCCCTTCATGTGCTCCGCGAAGACAAAGCCATACGCGAAAAAGCATACTCCATTGTGGAGTATTGCGAATGGCTTCCGGCATTGATCACCGGAGTGAAGAAGAGCGACAATATCGTCCGCAGCCGCTGTGCGAACGGCCACAAAGCGATGTGGCATGAGAAATGGGGCGGGCTTCCGAGCGAAGAGTTCCTGGTCGCCCTCGATCCGTTGCTGGCCGGCTTCCGCGCCCGCCTGTTCGATAAAACGGAAA
Organism: Mediterranea sp. (in: CFB group bacteria); assembly: GCA_031259755.1. Taxonomy (GTDB): domain Bacteria; phylum Bacteroidota; class Bacteroidia; order Bacteroidales; family Bacteroidaceae; genus Bacteroides. The sequence continues at coordinate 25,315 of JAIRKY010000091.1, forward strand.
CAGCCGACAAGCCGGTAGGCAAACTGAGCGAAGAGTGGGCCGAACGCCTCGGCTTATCCACGGATGTAGTGGTGGCCGGCGGCGCGTTCGACTGCCATATGGGCGCGGTAGGCGCCAACATCACTCCGCACACATTCGTTCGCGTGATCGGTACATCGACTTGCGACATCATGGTGTCTTCTTACGAAGAAATGGAACACAAGCTGGTAAGAGGTATCTGCGGGCAGGTGGACGGTTCCGTCATTCCCGGCATGATCGGGCTTGAAGCCGGGCAATCCGGTTTCGGCGATATCTACGCCTGGTTCAAACGTGTGCTGGAATTCCCATTGAAAAGCGTCATCGGCGAAACGTCGCTGATCGACGGGGACACCAAAGATAGAGTGATCGCCGAAGCTATGGACAGGATCATCCCTGCCCTGACCCGGGAAGCCGAAAAGATCCCCGTAAGCGAAAGTACGATCATTGCAACGGACTGGATGAACGGCCGCCGGACGCCCGACGCCAATCAGTTGCTTAAAGGCGCGATCACCGGGCTGACTTTAGCCAGTGACGCTCCACGCATCTTCCGCGCCCTGGTAGAGGCGACCGCTTTTGGCTCCAAGGCGATCGTCGACCGCTTCCGCAGCGAAGGCATACGCATCGACAGCGTGATCGGTATCGGCGGTATCGCTTTGAAATCCCCATTCGTCATGCAAACGCTGAGCGATGTGCTCGACATGTCCATCAAGGTATGTAAGACCGATCAAGCTTGCGCCCTCGGGGCGGCGATGTTCGCAGCTACCGCCGCCGGCATCTACGATAAGGTAGAAGATGCGCAACAGACCATGAACTCCGGCTTCGCGTGCGAATACCATCCTGACCCCGATCGCGCCGAAGCCTATCGGGAACTATACGATAAATACGTCAAACTCGGACGGTTCACCGAAAAGGAATCGATAACATGCTCATCATTATGAAAAAGATATTATCTTCTATCTTACTCTTGTCGCCGGCGCTGGTCATGGCGCAAGAAGTGCGAAGCCCGGACGGGCGGCTTAAGGTCAATCTGGAACTGAACGGAGGCAAACCCGGTTACAGCGTCGCCTATAATAATAAGACCATGTTGGAATCTTCCCCCCTCGGACTGGAAACCAACATAGGCAGTTTCGCCGAAGGGCTTATTCCCGTGAAAGAAGAAGTCAACCGGATAGACGAAACGTATGTGCTTTCCCACGCCAAGGCCAGCCGTGTGCACTACGTAGCCAACGAGTTGGTTCGGACATATACCAACAACGAAGGAGACACGTTGCAAATCATCTTCCGTGTAGCCGATAACGACATTTCGCAGGCTTACCGGATCAATTCGGCCAGGCGCACACACTGCACCATCAACAGAGAACTGACCGGCTTCGACTTCCCGTCGCACGCCACAACTTTCATCACGCCTCAAGCCCCCTGGGGCGAAGGGTGGATGCGTACAAAACCCAGCTACGAAGAAGAGTACACACGGGACGAGCCAGTCGGTACGCCGTCCAAATATGGTATCGGTTACACCTTCCCCGCCCTCTTCCATTTGGGCGACGACGGTTGGATCTTACTTTCGGAGACCGGCGTCAGCAGCCTTTACGCCGGAACCAAACTGAGCGAAGGCGCAAAAGACGGACTATATACCGTCGCTTTCCCCGAGAAAGAAGAAAACCACGGTGTCGGAGACGCTACCGTTACGGCTCGCTTGCCGCTGCTCACTTCATGGAAAACCATCACGGTTGGAGAGACGCTCAAACCCATTGTAGAGACCACTTCCGCTTACGATGTCGTCCGGCCGCTCTATGAGCCTTCGCAAGTCTATAAGCCGGGGCGCTCGACTTGGAGTTGGGTGGTTTGGCAAGACAACAGCATCAACTATGACGATCAGCTCAAATTCATTGACCTGTCCGCTGCACTGAACTTTGAATACGTGCTGATCGACAGTTGGTGGGATCGCAACATCGGGCGCGAACGTATGGCGGAACTCGTCCGTTACGCCCGATCGAAACAAGTCGACCTGATCCTTTGGTATAACTCCAACGGTTCTTGGAACGATGCCCCGCAAACCCCGCAGGACCGCATGAATACGGCTCCCGCCCGTCACCGGGAAATGTCGTGGTTGAAAGCCGTAGGCGTAAAAGGTATTAAGGTCGACTTCTTCGGCGGTGACAAACAAGTCACCATGAAGCTGTACGAAGACATCCTGACCGATGCCAACGCGTACGGCCTTTCAGTGAACTTCCACGGGGCTACCCTGCCGCGCGGATGGGAGCGGATGTACCCCAACCATATAACCAGCGAAGCCGCGCTTGTCTCTGAGAATCTGATCTTTAACCAGTATTGGACAGACAGGGAAGCCTATAGCGCAACGATCCTTCCATTTACCCGTAACGCCGTCTGTGGTATGGACTTCGGGCCGCTATTCTTCAACAAGCGTCTTTCCAAAGATCAGAAAGGCGGAACCATCCGCAAGACGACCGACGCGTTCCAGTTGGCCACAATGGTCATCTATCAGTCGGCCATCCAACACGCGGGCATCACCCCGAATAACCTGAACGAACAGCCGGACCACGTGCTGGACTTCGTTAAGACTGTGCCTACCGTATGGGATGAGACCCGTTTCATCGACGGATATCCGGGCGACTATTTCGTGGTAGCCCGCCGTTACGGGAATAAATGGTACATCGCCGGCAGCAACGCCGGAGAACAGCCCAAAAAGTTGACGCTTTCTTTGCCTTGGCTCACCGGACAGGAACTTGCCGTGATCTATGATAAAGAAGATCGCACAGCCGGCTTCAAGACCGCCACAGTAGATAAGAAAGGCCGGCTTGCCGTCGAGATGCAAGCGCTTGGCGGTATAGTGGCCGCCAACAGCCTCACCCCGGCCCTCTCCAACGGAGAAGGAGAAAGATAGATAGATATAGTTTACATTAATTACTTTAATCAGATAGACACATGAGAAAGAATGTATTTACAGCAGTATGTTTAGTATCAGCATTGCTAACCATACCCTTTCAATTATCCGCAGGTAAAACAGAAGACGGAAATAACTCCTCCTCCCTCTCCAACGGAAAGGGCCGGGGTGAGGCTAAGGCCGCGATCAAGGTGAATCTTGACGAAGGAAAACAAATCATTCCTAAAGAGATCTACGGCCAGTTTGCCGAACATCTCGGGACCTGCATCTACGGCGGGCTTTGGGTAGGCGAAAATTCAGACATCCCTAACACCAACGGTTACCGTACGGACGTGCTCAATGCTTTAAAAGCGCTTAAAATCCCTGTGCTTCGCTGGCCGGGCGGCTGCTTCGCCGACGAATACCATTGGATGGATGGTATCGGCCCGAAAGAAAATCGCCCCAAGATGGTAAACACCAACTGGGGAGGAACGATCGAAGACAATAGCTTCGGTACACACGAGTTCCTGAACTTGTGTGAAATGCTGGAATGTGAGCCTTATATCAGCGGCAACGTAGGCAGCGGTACGGTAGAGGAACTTGCCAAATGGGTAGAATATATGACCTCGGAGGGTGATTCTCCTATGGCGAACCTCCGCCGCAAAAACGGCCGCGATAAGGCATGGAAAGTAAAGTATCTCGGCGTAGGCAACGAAAGCTGGGGATGCGGAGGTGATATGCGCCCGGAATACTATGCCGACGTGTATCGCCGGTATGCCGTGTATTGCCGTAACTACGACAACAACCGCCTGTACAAGGTAGCCAGTGGCGCCAGCGACTACAATTACAACTGGACGGAAGTATTGATGAAGCAAATCGGCAGGCGTATGCATGGTGTTTCCCTGCACTATTATACGGTAAAAGGGTGGAATGGAAGTAAAGGAGCGGCCACCCGGTTCGACAATGATGATCACTACTGGACGTTAGGCAAATGCCGTGAAGTGGAAGACGTAATTAAAAGGCATATCGACATCATGGACAGGTATGATCCTCAAAAACGCATCAACCTGTTGCTTGACGAATGGGGAACCTGGTGGGACGAAGAACCGGGAACGATCCGTGGTCATCTTTACCAGCAAAACACACTGCGTGACGCTTTCGTGACTTCTTTGTCGTTCGACATTTTCCACAAATATACGGAACGTCTCACCATGGCCAACATCGCACAAATCGCAAACGTACTGCAATCTATGGTATTGACAAACGATAAAGGCCAGATGGTTCTGACTCCGACTTACCACGTATTCAAAATGTACAACGTGCATCAGGACGCCACACATATTCCGTTGGATATCATTTGCGACAGGATGGCTGTCCGCGACAACCGCGTTCTTCCTTTGGTCAGCGCGACAGCATCCAAAGACCGGAATGGCGTGATCCACATTTCCCTTTCAAATGTAGACCTGGACAATGCGCAACAGATCACCATCGATATTCCGGGTTTGAAAGTCAAAGCGGTAACCGGTGAGATACTGACTTCAAAAAACATCGCCGACCACAATACGTTTGACAATCCCGACGTCGTAAACGTAACAGCGTTTAAAGGGGCAAAGCTCAACAAAGGAACATTACAAGTGAACATCCCCGCCAAGTCGATTGTCACTTTGAAAGTTGAAAGTTGAAAATTAGCGCCTATGCCTCACCTCTCTCCTCCGGAGAGAGGGAGGAAGAGGTGTGATCTTTCTTCCTCAGATCTTTTCGTTCGAAGGCGCAAATGGCATCTTTCCACTCTTCCGGTATTTCTTTGGAATCGTGTTTTTCCAAGTCAAAAGCAACCAGGATGGATTTGCATATACATTTGACTTCACCTGTTTTTGTATCTATTACCTGTTGTACAAGGGTCATACTTTTGTTGCCGATCTCGACGACAGCCGTTTCTACGGCTACGCTATTCATTCCTAATATTTGTGAGATGAAATCGACTTCAATATGTACAACAACGACTCCGTCCTTATCCCAGTTTAAGGAGGGGTAAACCGTCGAAAAATAATCGGTCTTTCCCAGATCATAGTACGTGAAATAAACGGTGTTGTTTACATGCCCGAATTTATCTACATCATTGAATCTGAGTTGTATGGGGAGTGTGTGGTGAAATTCTATTCCTTCCATAACATGGTTTCTATTTTAAGTAAAATGTTATTTTCCCGGAGTCGACCAGTTGTTGGTGACTGATACGGAAACCTTTGTGTATCCGGTCGCCCAATCGGACTTCCCTGATGAATTTCGCTTCCGGGGATGTACGTACGGTTTCTATGACCAGCGTGTCTTGTCTATGCCACTTTTTATCGAGTTGGATGGTCACCTTGTCGAACACGGGCGTGGTCAGCGTATATTCGGGTAGTCCGGGGCAATCAGGGTAGAAGCCCATCATGTTGAACGCCGCCCAGCCGGACATGGTGCCGGTATCGTCGTTTCCGGGGATACCGTCGGGTTGGGCGGTGAAATATTTCTCCAACAACGCTTGAGTAAGTTTCTGGGTGCGCCATTCCTCACCGGGGAAGTAACTGAACAGGTGAGGGTAGGCAATATCCGGCTCATTGGCAGGATCGTAAAGTCCTTCGTCGAACACTTGTTGCAGTTTCTCCACGAAAGCTTTCTTTCCACCCATCAGGCGGGTCAGCCCTTTGATATCATGAGGAACATAGAACGTATAGTTCCAGGCGCTACCTTCATGGAATCCCGGGTTAGGCTCGAAGTTCTCTCCCTGGCGGGGATCGAACGGCGCATGGAAACGGCCATCGGGCAATAGCGGACGGAGCGTTCCGTATTCCTTGTCGTAGTAACGTTTGTAGCCTAACTACCGTTTATGGAAG
>JAIRKY010000128.1 GCA_031259755.1 Mediterranea sp. (in: CFB group bacteria)
CAGGGGAGGCATTCCATGCGGCATCTTGTGCGGCATCCTGTGCGGCATCGTGAAACTGCTTGCGGCGTTCCGCCACAATGCCTCCCCTGCAAGGGGGAGGTGTCCGAAGGACGGAGGGGGCTTCTACACAATCCTCACTTATTATGTATCCAACGAGGGGGATAACCATATCTAAAATCCACTATACAAACGCGCTGAAAGAACAAAAGCTGCTCATTAAACGATCGTTTAATGAGCAGCCGTGTTTTCAGTTATTTTCTCTTACAACCAATTCCCACTTCATACCTGTAACAGAGGCATATGTGTGAGGATGTGTTTGAAACAAGTTGACTTGTTTATGATGATTTTCCCATAAAGGTATCCTATCCCTGAAGCCATTGTATTTAAATCATAAACACAAATTATAAAGACTAAAGGGTGAAGGCAAGACATTCGCCTTGCCTTCACTTGACCTTATCTGTCTGATGCGCATGACACGGCTTTTGTCATGCGCATGACGACCCCTTTGTTATGCGCATGATGAGGGCCTTGTCATGCGCATGATGAAGGCCTTGTTATGCGCATGACAAGACCCTCGTCATGCGCATAACAAAATGTGTTCACTTAATTTTCGTGCGTTTGCCCTGATAATTTACACATAATTGTGTGTAATGAGATAATTATTTGTATCTTTGTCGCCCGTTGAGACTTTAAAAGGACGTTTTGGGAAAGTTTGATAAATATAGAATTGATTTAAAAGGCATGCAAGCCGATGCGGAAACCTATGAGTTTCTGCTGGATAATCTTTTCTTCGTCAACATTGATGGGCCGGAAGTACAGAAAGGAAAACTGAAAGTCATGTTGAACGTAAAGAAGTCTCCTCATGCATTTGAACTGAACTTTCAGATCGAAGGTTTAGTGTATGTGCCATGTGACCGTTGTTTGGAAGACGTGGAACTTCCGGTAAATACATCAGACAATCTGGTTGTTAAGTTTGGCCGTGAACATGGAGGAGAAGGAGACAATATTATAATTGTTCCCGAAAAAGAGGGCGAGATTAACGTAGCGTGGCTTATTTATGAGTTCATTGCTTTAGCTATTCCGATGAAGCATGTACATGCGCCGGGAAAATGCAGCAAAGCGGTAATGGGAAAACTGAATAAGCATCTGCGTACGAGTTCTGGTGATGATGGCGCGGAAGATATGAACGATATGTCGGACGATGTTATCACAGACAGTGAAGAAACGGAGCCGCCAACGGATCCCCGGTGGAATGAATTAAAGAAAATAATAGATAATAATTAAAGTTTAAGAAAATGGCACATCCTAAGAGAAGACAGTCGAAAACAAGAACTGCGAAGAGAAGAACTCATGATAAAGCTGTAGCTCCTACGTTAGCTATTTGTCCTAACTGTGGTGAATGGCACGTTTTTCATACTGTATGTGGCACTTGCGGATACTACAGGGGAAAATTGGCTATTGAGAAAAAAGCAGTTGTATAAATCAGTTCGGGAATACTTATATGCTTACATTAAAAAGCGTATAAGTATTGCATACTATAAAGTAGGATGAATGGAAAGAATTAATGCAGTAATCACCGGAGTTGGAGGATATGTACCGAATTATGTCCTGACGAATGACGAAATCTCAAAAATGGTAGATACCAACGACGAGTGGATTATGACTCGTATCGGAGTTAAGGAAAGAAGAATCTTAAACGAAGAAGGGTTGGGGACTTCCTACATGGCCCGAAAAGCTGCGAAGCAACTGATGCAACGAACAAATTCTAATCCGGATGATATTGATTTGGTTATTGTTGCAACAAGCACCGCAGATTATACCTTTCCTTCAGTAGCATCCATCTTGTGTGATAAACTCGGACTGAAAAACGCGTTCGCATTTGACATGCAGGCGGCTTGCAGCGGGTTTCTATATCTAATGGAAACGGCTGCTTCGTTCGTTCGTTCGGGGAAATATAAGAAAATTATTATTGTAGGCGCTGACAAGATGTCGGCTATAACCGATTATACCGATCGCGCGACATGCCCTATCTTTGGCGATGGCGCCGCGGCGTTTATGCTCGAACCAACGACTGAAGAAGTCGGAATCCTGGATTCTATTTTGCGTACGGACGGCAAAGGATTACCATTCCTGCACATGAAAGCAGGCGGATCAGTATGCCCTCCATCCTATTTTACGGTAGATAATCACATGCACTATGTATATCAGGAAGGAAGAACTGTATTTAAATATGCAGTGTCTAACATGTCCGGTGTAACTGCGGAGATCGCGGAAAAGAATCATTTAGAGAAAGACGCTATCGACTGGGTTATTCCACATCAGGCGAATATGCGCATCATTGACGCTGTAGCCAGCCGGTTGGAATTGCCTTTAGACAAAGTTATGATCAACATAGAACGATACGGAAATACGAGCGCGGCTACATTGCCACTCTGTATCTGGGATTTTGAATCTAAGTTGAAGAAAGGTGATAACCTTATTTTTACGGCTTTTGGAGCAGGCTTCACATGGGGAGCCGTTTACGTGAAATGGGGATATGACGGGGAAGCAGTAAGCATTTGATTACCGGAGAGATATAATTTAGAAAACGCATCTTACTTTAAATTTGATGCGTTTTTTGTCTAAACCAATTCATCTTTATGCATAAAGCAGGATTTGTGAATATCGTGGGGAATCCCAATGTAGGGAAGTCTACACTAATGAATGTTTTAGTTGGAGAACGTGTCTCTATTGCGACATTTAAGGCGCAGACCACTCGCCACAGAATAATGGGGATATATAATTCCGAAGAGATGCAAATCGTATTCTCGGATACTCCGGGTGTGTTGAAGCCAAACTACAAACTGCAAGAGTCGATGCTGAACTTCTCAAATTCGGCGCTGACGGATGCGGATGTGCTTTTGTATGTGACGGATGTAGTTGAGACGCCGGATAAAAACAATGAATTTATCGATAAAGTACGGAAGCAAACAGTACCCGTACTTTTGTTGATCAATAAAATAGATCTGAGTAATCAGGATGATTTGGCAAAGTTAGTAGAGGAGTGGAAAAAACTCATACCACAAGCTGAGATCATACCGATCTCGGCAACCGCGAAGTTTAATGTGGATTATATTATAAAGCGCATTAAAGAGTTGTTGCCCGACTCTCCGCCCTATTTTGATAAGAATCAGTGGACAGACAAGCCGGCCCGTTTCTTTGTGGCTGAAATTATCCGCGAAAAGATATTGTTATACTACGACAAAGAAATACCCTATTCGGTAGAGGTCGTAGTGGAGCAGTTCAAGGAAGATACGAAGAAGATACAGATTAACGCGGTAATTTATGTAGAGAGAGATTCACAAAAAGGTATTATTATCGGCAAACAAGGGAAAGCGCTGAAAAAAGTCGCTACTGAGGCTCGCCGGGACTTAGAGAGATTCTTTGGAAAGACAATCTTTCTGGGAACTTATGTAAAGGTGGATAAAGATTGGCGTAGTTCGGATAAAGAATTGCATAATTTTGGTTACCGCTAAGATAAAGGATTTAATATATTCATATTGACTGGGATAGTCGTAAAAAGAAGAAGATTTATGGGAAATTTAGTAGCAATCGTAGGCCGTCCTAATGTAGGAAAGTCTACTTTGTTTAACCGGTTGACAAAAACCCGCCAGGCAATCGTTAATGATGAAGCGGGAACAACAAGAGACAGGCAATACGGTAAAACAGAATGGCTGGGACAGGAGTTTTCTGTAGTAGATACCGGAGGATGGGTAGTAAACTCCGATGATATATTTGAAGAAGAGATCCGTAAGCAGGTGTTGCTGGCGGTAGATGAAGCCGATGTGATCTTGTTTGTGGTAGATGTGACAAACGGGATTACGGATCTGGATGCGCAAGTCGCTACGATTCTGAGGCGCACCCCAAAGCCCGTTCTGGTCGTAGCCAATAAAACGGATAATCACGAACTTCAATATAACGCTTCGGAATTTTACGCGTTGGGTTTAGGCGATCCTTATTGTATCTCCGCGGTGACAGGAAGCGGAACCGGAGATCTATTGGATCTTATAGTAAGCAAGTTCAAAAAAGAATCCTCCGAGCTGCTCGATGAAGATATACCTCGCTTTGCAGTAGTGGGGCGTCCGAATGCCGGCAAGTCATCCCTTGTTAACGCCTTTATCGGAGAAGAACGCAACATTGTAACCGAGATAGCAGGAACAACCAGAGACTCTATTTATACGCGTTATAATAAGTTCGGCTTCGATTTCTATCTGGTAGATACCGCCGGAATACGTAAGAAAAGTAAGGTCACCGAAGACCTGGAGTATTATTCGGTGATCCGCTCTATCCGTGCTATTGAGAATTCGGATGTATGCATCCTGATGGTCGATGCTACTCGTGGAATTGAAAGTCAGGACTTGAATATATTCTCCCTTATCCAGAAGAACTCTAAAGGATTAGTAGTTGTAGTCAATAAATGGGACCTGGTACAGGATAAGACCAATAAGGTGATAAAGGAGTTTGAAAATGCGATTCATGAGCGGTTCGCTCCTTTCGTGGACTTTACGATCGTTTTTGCTTCGGCGCTGACTAAACAGCGTATCCTGAAAATTCTTGAAGAAGCAGAGAAAGCGCATAAGAGCCGTACGGTGAGGATCCCTACCGCCAGACTGAATGAAGAGATGTTGCCGCTGATCGAGGCGTATCCGCCGCCATCCAATAAAGGGAAGTACATCAAGATCAAATACGTAACGCAATTGCCCAACACGCAGATCCCGTCATTTGTATTCTTCGCCAATCTCCCGCAATATGTCAAGGATCCCTACAAACGATTCCTTGAAAATAAGATGCGTGAGAAGTGGAACATGACCGGAACTCCGATCAATATCTATATAAGGCAGAAATAATCTCACTATAGACCCTTCCAGACCTCCTCAACCTTGTCTTCTCCATCGAAGTATCCTGCTTTTGCGTCTTTGTTGAATATCTCGCCCGATGGAGAAAGATATATTTTATTCGAATCCGGGTATTCGCATACGTCATACCCGATGGATGTTCTTATATCCAGGTAAACGCAAGGTTCCGTAGTATGGTTATACAGTTGGTGCGCTCCTGTTTCGCCCGATTCAAAAAAGATCAGATCCCCACTGTTCACAACTTCCAGGCCATTGGGGGTTCTGAGTGTTGTTGATCCGGATAGTATCATGAACAGTTCTTCCGCATATCTGTGGAAATGGTATGCCGGACAATATTGCCCCGGATCCAGTTGGTGCAGATCGAAGTTCAGGTACTGGGGCTTTATTCCCTTTTTGACGTTGGAGATATCCGTGAGTAACCTGAAATGCTCCATTCTGTTCGGGACGTCTTTGAACTCCCGTTCTGCCGATCTTAAGATTGTAGCCATAGCTCTCGTTGTTTTATGAAGTTAGATTGATAAATTCCCTGCCAGAAACTTCTTCATCGCTTCCGCGCTCGTTCCCCGCCGGGTGGCATAGTTGTGCAGTTGGTCTTCGCCTATCTTCCCGACACTGAAATAGCGGGCCGCCCGATGCGCCAGCATCAGCCCCGATACGGAGGCGTGCGGATGCATGGCTCCGTTCTCGGTCAGCGTGATACCAATCTGCCGCATATCCAACAAGTCGTTCAGGATGAAGTTTACCGACTGGTCGGGTAGGGAAGGGTAGCCTACGGCAGGGCGGATGCCTTGCCATCTTTCTGCGAACAGCTCTTTGATGGAGAGACTTTCGTCTTTGGCGTATCCCCAAACTTCTTTGCGAACGTATTGGTGCATTTTCTCGGTAGCGGCTTCCGCCAGCCGGTCGGCAAGAGTCTGTACAAGCAGATGTTTATAAGGATCTTGTTTGTAAGCCTGCTCCAGGCCGGTATCGACCGTCGAGGCAAACACGCCCGCAGTATCGGCGATGCCCGAAGATAGCGGGCGGACGAAATCGCTCAGGCACAAGAACGGGTCACCCTCATGCTTCCGCGTTTGCTGGCGGAGCAAAGGTAGACGTACGCCGTCCAGAAGCAAGTCGTCGCCGTCGGCATTGGCTTCGCACAACCTGAACACGGATTTTACGCTGAACTCCTCATCCAGCAGGTTCAGCAGGCGGTTCGCCTCTTCGAACAGTTGCATAGCTTCGGCCGCCTTCGGGCGGTCGGCCTCATCGAATGTGGTCAGCCACGAAGCGCGGCAAACGTTGCAGCCATGAATATCGGCTATGGCGGCGAATCGCGGCTGAAACCCCCAGGCATGGAAGAAGTAGATCCAATTGATGTACGAAGCCACCTCGTGTATGGAACAAGCCAGTATCATCCGAAACGCAACGCTTGTCCCCGGGATGCTTCGTCCAACGGATTGCCGTCGTACACCAGGTGACCATTAACAAAAGTCTTCTCTACTTCCCATCGGAATGTCGTATCTTCCGGTAGCGGACTCCATCCGCATTTGCTGTAGATGAAACCCATCCGCCGCGGGACCTGGTCGTGGTGCTTCGCCACGACCAGGTCCGCCTGATACCCGCGACGGATATATCCGCGGTTATCTATCCGGTAGATCTGCGCCGGGGCGTGGCACATCTTCTCTACGACCTTTTCCACCGTAAACACCCCTTTCTCTACCAGCTCTAACATGCTGACCAACGAGAACTGTATCATCGGCATGCCCGACATCGCTCTCAGCGCGCCGCCCTCCTTCTCGGCCGGCAGGTGCGGCGCGTGGTCGGTGGCGATAACGTCTATCCGGCCGGAGTTGACGGCATCGCGCAGCATGCCGCGGTTAGGCTCGGCTTTGATCGCCGGGTTACACTTGATGCGCGCGCCGAGGCTGTCGTAGTCGCCGGCGGTGAACAACAAATGCGGAACGCATACCTCCGCAGTGATCTTCTTTTCCGCCAACGGCTTATCTTCAAACAGTTCCAGCTCCTTGCCGGTGCTGATGTGCAGGACGTGCAAACGGGCATTCGCCTCTTTAGCCAGTTGCACAGCCAGTTCCGACGAGCGGTAACACGCCTCGGCCGAGCGGATCTCGGGGTGGTAACGCAAAGGTACGTCTATATCTTCGCCCTCCCCATAGCCATACTTCTCCTTATAGATAGCCGTGTTCCGGCCGATGACGCCCTGGTCTTCGCAATGGGTGGCAATGAGCAAGTCCGTCCCGTTGAATATGTTTCGCAGGCTCTCCATCCGGTCGACCAGCATATCGCCCGTGCTGGACCCCATGAAGAGCTTGATCCCGCAAACGCGGCGCGGGTCCAGCTTCCCGAATTCCCTATAATTCCTATGGGTCGCGCCGAAGTAACAAGAGTAGTTCACCAGCGACCTTTCCGCCAGCCGTTCCATCTTCTCGTTCCACGCTTCGAGGCTGACGGTCTGCGGCTTGGTGTTCGGCATATCCATAACAGAGGTCACCCCTCCCGCCGCCGCCGCCAGGCTTTCGGTGCGGCAATCGGCTTTGTATGTCAGCCCCGGGTCGCGGAAATGCACATGCCCGTCGATCACTCCGGGAAGCAGGTAACCCCCCTGGGCGTCGATCACCTCCCGGCATGGTTCGGAGGGAGATTGCCCGCCGGTCAGCACTTCGGCGATCTTTTCTCCTTCGATAACGACCGAACCTTCTGCCCGGCGGCCTTCGTTCACGATAACGGCGTTCCGGATAAGCGTGCGTTTCATCTCTTTCGCGGGTAGTTGTGGAACCAGCTTTTGATTGTCATACAGATCACTCCGAACATCGCTTCTCCGAAGATGCTTGTGTTCATCTTGGAACTTCCCAGTTCACGGTTGACGAAGATGACCGGCGTTTCGACGATCTTGAACCCGCTTTTGCAGGCGGTGAATTTCATCTCGATCTGGAAAGCGTATCCCTTGAAACGGATACGGTCGAGGTCGATGGTTTCCAACACGTCACGGCGGTAGCACACGAATCCCGCCGTGGTGTCGTGTATCGGCATGCGGGTGATGAACCGGACGTATTTCGACGCGCACCACGACATCAGTACGCGTCCCATCGGCCAGTTCACCACATTCACCCCACTCACATACCGGGAACCGATGGCCACATCGCCACCCTGTTCGGCGCAAGCCCGGTAAAGCCTGGGCAGGTCGTTCGGGTTATGCGAGAAATCGGCATCCATCTCGAATATATACCCGTAATCGCGTTCCAACGCCCACTTGAATCCGGCGATGTACGCCGTACCCAGTCCCGACTTTTCCTTCCTTTCCATGATGAACAGGCTGTCCGGAAATTCCTCCCGCAACGTTTTCACGATGGCGGCCGTGCCGTCCGGCGAGTTATCTTCTACCACAAGGATGTGGAAACTCTTTTCCAACCCCAATACCGCACGGATGATATTCTCAATATTCTCCCGTTCGTTGTACGTCGGGATGATGACCAAACTATCAGATAATTGCATGTGACTTTTAGCTTCTTAGTTATTCAACAAATGTAATGATTTTCCGTTTCTAAAAAAAAAATACCCCCGTTAAAGGTCAGTACAAACGCATTTCGAAGCATTTTTCCTGATCGATGCGGAAAGGCATAACCCTCCGTACGGCGAATTTCACTTAACTCTACGGAAAGATATGTGTGTGCGAACTAAAAGATATCTCTCTTCTTCCCCAAAGGCGTAGGGAAGAAGAGGCGTAGATAAAGGCAGGCCCTATCTGCAATCATAGACAGGCCCACACTAGACCATAGACAGGCCCACACTAGACCATAGATAGGGCCTATACTAGACCGTAGATAGGGCCTATACTAGATCGTAGACAGGCCCACACTAGACCGTAGACAGGGCCTATACTAGACTGTAGATAATGCTACTACCCTGATCATAAACAAGAGTCCTAACAGGTAAATGTCCGGGAGATCCTGTCTTTGTTGTGAAACGCGGACAGGATCTTAGTTAAAGAACCGGAAGGAAGATCTTCCATCCAAGCGTGGAAACAGGGTTGAAAAAGCAAAACGAATACCCTTTCTGTCAAAATCATTAGGAAAAGCAAGCGGATTAATGCATATCTTTGCATCATTTAAAACAAACAGGAACCATGAAACACTGTTATTTCGCCGTAGACCTGGGCGCTACCAGCGGCCGTACGATCCTTGGCGCGTTCGCCGGAGACAAGCTCGAACTGGAAGAAGTCAATCGCTTTCCCAACCGGTTGATCGAAGTACAAGGCCACTATTACTGGGACATTTACGAGCTTTACCGCCATGTTGTCGAGGGGCTGAAGATGGCCGCCTCACGCGGCGCCGGCATCACCTCCATCGGGATTGATACCTGGGGAGTGGACTTCGTCCTTGTGGGCAAAGACGGTCATTTCCTCCGTCAGCCCTACGCCTATCGCGACCCGCATACCACCGGCGCTCCACAGAGATTCTTCGATCGTATGCCCAGTGGCCGCGTGTATGAACTGACCGGCTTGCAAGTCATGAACTTCAATTCGCTCTTCCAGTTCGATACGTTGCGCCGCAACCACGACAGCGCGCTTGCCGCTGCAGACAAGATACTCTTTATGCCCGATGCCCTTTCCTATATGCTGACCGGCGAAATGATCACCGAATATACCATAGCAAGCACATCACAACTCGTCAACGCGCGCACCCGCAAGCTCGAACCCGAAATGCTGGGAGCCGCCGGCCTGACGGCAGACCACTTCGGCCGTTTTGTTTATCCGGGCGAAAAGACAGGCGTATTGAGCAAAGACGTACAGCGGCAAACGGGCCTCGGGGCGATCCCGGTCGTCGCTGTGGCCGGGCACGACACCGCCTCTGCCGTCGCCGCCGTTCCCGCACTTGGCGAAGACTTCGCCTACCTGAGCAGCGGCACCTGGTCGCTGATGGGGGTAGAAACCACGGAGCCGGTGATCAACGAAGAAAGCCAAGCGCTTAACTTCACCAACGAAGGCGGCGTGGAGGGAACCATCCGCGTATTGAAAAACATTTGCGGTATGTGGCTACTGGAACGTTGCCGGAACGAATGGGGCGAATGTTCGTACCCCGAACTGATCGCCGGGGCGCAAGCGGCAGAGCCTTTCCGTAGCGTCATCAATCCGGACGCGGACGTATTCGCCAACCCCGCGAATATGGAAGAGGCTATTCGCCGCTATTGTAAAGAGAGCGCCCAGCCTGTACCCGAAACACGCGCGCAGATCGCGAGATGTATATTCGAAAGCCTGGCGCTACGCTATCGTGAGACGCTCGATAACCTTCGTAAACTCACGTCACGTTCGCTCTCTTCACTGCATGTGATCGGCGGCGGAAGCCGGAACGACTTGCTGAACCAATTCACCGCCAACTCTACCGGAGCGACCGTCTACGCCGGGCCATCCGAAGCGACCGCTACCGGTAATGTCATGATACAGGCCATAGCTGCCGGAGACGCTCCGGGCGTCGGCGAGATGCGTAAGATCATCAACCGCTCCATACCTCTGGCCGCCTTCGAACCGGAAGATAAAGAACAATGGGACGAGGCGCACCTCAAATGGAAGGAGATGAGGAGGAAAGAAGAGAAGGAAGTATTCATTTAAATAAATAACATATCATGAAAGAAGAACTGATCAAGAAAGCGTATGATGTAGCCGTAGAACGCTATGCGGCGATTGGAGTTGACGTAAACAGGGCCATGGATGAACTGCAAAAGATCTCCATCTCCCTTCATTGCTGGCAAGCGGACGACGTTGCCGGATTCGAATCTTCCGGTGAATTGACCGGTGGCATTCAGGCTACAGGTAATTATCCGGGTAAAGCGCGTAATATCGACGAGCTGAGGCTGGACGTGTTGAAAGCGGCCTCGTATATCCCGGGAACACACCGGTTGAACCTGCACGAGATCTATGGTGACTTCGGCGATAAGTTCGTCGACCGCGACCAGGTCGAACCCGCACACTTCGAAAGCTGGATGCAATGGTCGAAGATGTACAACATGAAACTGGACTTCAACTCCACCTCTTTCTCCCATCCCAAATCGGGCGACCTGTCCCTGTCTCATCCGGACAAGGCGATCCGTGACTTCTGGATCGAACACACCAAACGTTGCCGCAGGATCGCCGAAGAGATGGGTAAACGCCAGGGCGATCCGTGTATCATGAACCTGTGGGTGCACGACGGAAGCAAGGATACCACCGTAAACCGCATGAAATACCGCGCGCTGCTGAAAGATTCCCTGGATCAGATCTTCGCTACCGAGTACGGGAACATGAAAGACTGCATCGAATCGAAAGTATTCGGTATCGGCCTGGAAAGCTACACGGTGGGGTCGAACGATTTCTATATCGGATACGGTACGAGCCGCAACAAGATCGTAACGCTGGACACCGGACACTTCCACCCAACGGAAAGCGTCGCGGATAAGATCTCATCCCTGTTGCTTTATATCCCTGAGATCATGCTCCACGTGAGCCGCCCGGTTCGCTGGGATAGCGACCACGTAACCACCATGAATGACGATACGTTGGATCTCTGCAAGGAGATCGTTCGTTGCGACGCGTTGGATAAAGTGCATATCGGCCTTGACTACTTTGACGCAAGTATCAACCGTATCGGCGCTTATGTCGTGGGTAGCCGCGCCACACAGAAATGCCTGATACAGGCCTTGCTCGAACCGCTCGCCACGCTACGCGAATACGAAGCTAACGGACAAGGTTTCGAACGCCTGGCGCTGCTTGAAGAATCTAAGTCGCTTCCCTGGAACGCTGTATGGGATATGTTCTGTTTGAGGAACAATGTACCCGTTGGCGAGGAATTTATTCCTGAGATACGGAAGTACGAAAAAGAGGTAACCGGCAAGAGGGGTTTATAGTTTTAATTTTCATCCTCCGCAGGCGAACTTAATACTCAGGACTTAAAACTATAAACTTAAAAACCATGAACACGCTGATAGGTTTAGTGATCATAGCTATTGGGAGTTTCGGACAAAGCAGTTCGTACGTGCCCATCAATAAAGTAAAAGAATGGAGCTGGGAAAGTTTCTGGCTCACCCAGGGCGTCTTCGCCTGGTTGGTTTTCCCGTTTCTGGGAGCCTTGCTGGGCGTACCCGAAGGAAGTTCGCTCTTTGAACTCTGGGGGGCCGGCGGCGCTACGAGAGCCATTGTGTACGGTGTATTGTGGGGTATCGGAGGCCTGACCTTCGGCCTGAGCATGCGCTATCTGGGTGTGGCCCTGGGGCAGAGTATCTCTTTGGGAACTTGTGCGGCCTTCGGTACGCTCCTTCCGGCTATCCTTGCCGGTAAAGACCTGTTCACCGGCGCGGGAGCGCTGTTGCTTATAGGCGTATGCATTACGTTGGCGGGTATTGCTGTTATCGGTTATGCCGGAAGCCTCCGTTCTAAGCACATGACCGAGGAAGAAAAGAGGGCCGCGGTGAAAGACTTCGCGTTGACAAAAGGATTGCTTGTGGCTTTGTTGGCAGGGGTGATGAGCGCCTGCTTCGCTCTTGGGCTGGAGGCCGGCGCACCTGTTAAAGAAGCTTCTATCGCCGGCGGCGTGAAAACCTTGTATGCCGGTTTGCCGGTTATCTTCCTGGTGACTTTCGGCGGTTTCCTGACCAACGCGGCCTACTGTATCCGGCAAAACATAAAGAACAGGACCGGAAAAGAGTACTTCGCCGTGAAAAGCAAGGTATTGGTGAACAACTTACTGTTTTGCGCCTTGGCCGGTGTGCTATGGTATTCGCAATTCTTCGGGCTTGAAATGGGTAAGAGTTTCCTGACCGGCAGCCCTGTGTTGCTCGCTTTCTCATGGAGCATCCTGATGTCATTGAATGTAACGTTCAGTAATGTTTGGGGTATTCTGCTGAAAGAGTGGAAAGGCGTTAGCGGTTCGACGATAGCCGTATTGGGCTTCGGCTTGTTGGCGCTGATCTCGTCCATCATTGTTGTAGCTATGGCGCAACAAGCATAGAGTTTATTAACCTCAGAAAACTATAAACTTAAAACTCAAATATGAAATCAATCTTAGACAACCGTCCCGGACTCGCGCGGGAGGTAAACAGAGTGGCTGAAGTGGCCGGATACCTTTGGCAAAAAGGGTGGGCGGAACGTAACGGTGGCAATATCACGGTGAATGTGACCGAATTTGTTGACGACGAGATCCGCCGGCTGCCTCCGATCGGTGAAGTGAGACCTATAGGGGTGACGTTGCCTCACTTGAAAGGTTGCTACTTCTATTGCAAAGGAACCAACAAACGTATGCGCGACCTGGCGCGTTGGCCTATGGAGAACGGTTCGGTTATCCGTATCCTGGACGATTGCGCCAGCTATGTGATCATAGCCGATAATCCGGTGGCTCCTACCTCCGAACTTCCTTCCCATCTTGGCGTGCACAATTATCTGACCGGCGCCGGTTCTCCTTTCAAGGCGGCTGTGCATACCCATCCTATTGAATTGATAGCGATGACGCATAGCCCGAAATTCCTTAAAAAAGATGCCGCTACACGGGTATTGTGGAGCATGATCCCCGAAACCAAGGCGTTCTGCCCCCGCGGTTTGGGTATTATTCCTTATGAATTGCCAAGTTCCGTGCAGTTGGGTAATGCCACCATCAAGGAACTGGAAGACTACGATGTCGTAATGTGGGAAAAGCACGGTGTGTTTGCCGTTGACTGTGACGCGATGCAGGCTTTCGACCAGATCGACGTGTTGAACAAATCAGCTTTGATCTATATCGCGGCCAAGTCTATGGGCTTTGAACCGGACGGCATGTCGGATGAGCAGATGCAAGAAATGACTGTCGCTTTTAATCTTCCGAAATAATCTTTATCTTTGCCATGCGGAGTACCAGAAAAGCACACGTATGGCAAAGAATTATAATGATCCGGGCGTAGAATTTAAGTACCTTATTGTTAATGACATGGACCGTAAGTTTGGCCTATGGGTCAATACTGTGGGCTTTCAGGCCATTCAGCCCAATTCTCCCTACCCGTTGAAAGACCACCCTTCCGGTTATTACTTTAACACGCAGAAAGGAAGGGTGCTCCGTGAGTACCAGATCGTATATATTACCAAAGGGCGCGGACTGTTCCGCTCTGATTCTACACCCGAAAAACAAGTTTGTAAAGGCCGCCTGATGGTGTTATTTCCCGGGCAATGGCATACCTATTGTCCGTTGCAGGGAACCGGATGGAATGAGTACTATATTGGCTTTGAAGGGTTTATGATAGACGATCTGGTTAAAAACACTTTCCTCTCCAAGGATAACCAGATCCTGGAAGTCGGACTTAACGAAGAGCTGGTAAGCTTGTTCTCACGGGCTATTGAGATCGCGGAGAACGATAAGATATCCGCGCAGCAGTATCTTTCGGGAATCCTGCTCCATATTATCGGTATGATCCTTTCCATCTCCAAAAACAAGATCTTTGAAATTGGCGATGTCGATCAGAAGATCGAGCAGGCCAAGATCATTATGAATGAGAACGTTTTTAAGAACATCGATCCCGAAGAGCTGGCCATGAAACTCAATATCAGTTATTCATGGTTCCGCAAAGTGTTCAGGGATTACACCGGTTATGCTCCGGCTAAGTACTTCCATGAATTGAAACTTCGTAAGGCCAAACAGTTGTTGATCGAAACTTCTCATTCCGCAAAGGAGATTTCCTTTATGCTGGATTATAAATCAACGGAACATTTCTTTTCGCTATTTAAGAAACGGACGGGATTTACCCCCTTGGAATATCGTACGTTCGGAAGGGGAACCGAATAAATTATAACACTCTGATCCCGTCCGGCAGAACCATGCCGCGAATACGCCAATCTCGCGGATAAAGATTATTGGCGCGGTCGCACACATTCTTCACAAATCCCAACGGGATACTTCTGTATGTTACAAGTACATAGCCACGGGGAACTGAGGCGTCAAGCACAATAGCTTCCTTACGCAAATAAGCGATAGCCTGTTCGTAGGTCAATTCACAAGCCGGATATAAACCGGACGGCAACGTCGAACTCATGGCTCGCGCATGTGACGGAAGGATATCTTTCCCTTTCTGCGTCCCAGGCTCCACACCCGAAGGCTTTATCACCCGAAGCCGCTTATGCAGGATAGCCTCCCTGTTGCCGGAACAACCCGAAGGTTTCCCTCCCTCCTTACGTAGAACCGCCAGGAAGAAACCTTCTCCTTTTGTTTTGTGCGGCAGAAAACGGTAAACCGGAAACGCATCATTAAACAGGTTGCCTGTAACATTCCACTCCACAGGAACATCTACACGCAAAGCCTCAGCGCCAAATTCCTCCATCATCCAGTAAACATTCTCTTCGTTTTCCTTTATATTATATGTGCATGTACTGTAAATCAATAAACCGCCCGGCTTGAGGCAAGGCCAACCGTCGGCAAGGATACGCCGTTGGCGACGCCAACAGACTTCCACATTCTCCGGGCTCCACGCGCTGATTGCGCCGGGATCTTTACGGAACATACCTTCACCCGAACAGGGTACGTCGGCAAGAATTACATCGAAGAAACCTTCAAGCCCCTTAAAATCAGCCGGATCATTCCGGGTTACCACTACATCGGGATGCCCCCACTTTATCACATTCTCAACCAGAACCTGAGACCGGTTACGGATCACCTCGTTGGCTACCAGCAGGCTGCCATCGGGCGATAAACTCCTCATAAGCGTGGTTTTCCCGCCGGGAGCAGCGCAAAGGTCCAACATACAAACCGGATCAACAACGAATTGCCGCATCACCTGTTCGAGAAACATGGAAGAAGCTTCCTGAACGTAGTAACAACCGGCATGAAACAGCGGATCGAAAGTAAAGCTCAGGCGTTGATCGAGATAGTAACCCTGGCTGCACCAAGGCACGGACTCGAAGGTCTCCATATTAAGAGACGGGGATACCTTATCTCGCTTAAAGGGATTCAAACGAATACTGACAGGCGCTTCTTTCGCCAATGCGGCAACCAACCCCTTATACTCCTCTTCCCCCAATAACGCGCGTGACTGTTCCGCAAACCCTATAGGTAAATTCATCTTTTCGTCCGTTGTGACCACAAATATGAAAATTATTTCTTCTCTTTGCAACTTTCAGCGTAATTAACTACGTCTAATCACAAAGAAACAAAAAACTCAAAGATAATTATGAAACGAATAACTTTACTATTTATCGCAATTATCGCCTGCCTCGTTATAGCAGCGGCGCAAGCTGACACCAGTGCAATTCAGCAATCACTGACCAATACCCGAATTGAGTACACCGACACTTCCGCTAATCCGGATCACATTGAACGTAAAACCTCAAACAACCATGAGTCCTTCTCACTGGATTTCCTTTTCAATCCTAATCTGATCCCTATCACAACTATAGTATGTATATTCGGACTGACCATGTTCATTGTATTTATCAGCTACTATTTCAAGTACAAAAACAAAAAAGCCAGATATAAGCTGGCAGAACAGGCGCTCGCCGCCGGACAACCCATACCGGAAGAATTCTTCAACGAAAAAGCCGGGCATTACATCCTACAGAAAGGCATTGCCGATATCTTCACAGGTATAGGACTATTCATCTTCCTATGGGGCATTACAGAGGAATTCAGCATTGGATGCATCGGACTGCTGATCATGTTCACGGGATTCGGGAAATTAGTGATCCACTACACGAGCAACAAAAGGAAAGAGATAAAGAAACCGGATAACAAAGAATGAGTCAACTCAATGATATATCGTTGGTCGCACAGGTCGTGGCGTTTAAAAACACCAAGGCCTTCGATCAATTGGTAAAGAAATACCAGTCGCCCGTCAGGCGATTCTTTCTGAACCAGACCTGCGGCGATAGCGAATTGAGCGACGATTTAGCCCAAGACACGTTTATTAAAGCATATACCCATATCGCATCATTTAAAAACCTGTCCAGTTTCTCAACATGGTTATACAGAATTGCGTATAATATTTTTTATGATTATATTCGCAGTCGAAAAGATACGGTTGACCTGGATAGCTATGAGGTAGACAGAATGTATAAGACCGAACAGGAAAACTTCGGCCAAAAACAAGACATCTACCAATCGCTTAAAACGTTAAAAGAGGTGGAACGAACCTGTGTCACACTTTTCTATATGGAAGGCGTCAGTATAGATAAGATCGCTGAGATCACCGGATGCCCTCCGGGAACGGTGAAATCGCATCTGTCGAGGGGAAAAGAAAAGTTAGCAACGTATTTAAAACAAAATGGTTATGACGGAAACGAGCGATAAACTCCTGAAACAGTTTTTCAGTGAACATAAACAAGAAATTGACGACAACGGATTCTCCCGGCGGGTCATGAAAAGCCTACCGGATCGTAGTCTGAGGACATCCGGCGTATGGACAACATGCTGTGGAACGCTGGCTCTCATCCTGTTCTTCACGCTCGGCGGCCTGCAAGCCATAGGCGGCGCCTTACGTGAAATATTCACGTCAATAATACAACACGGAGCAACCAACCTTGATCTCAAATCATTGCTGATAACAGCCACCGTACTCTTATTCTTCGGCATACGCAGCATAGTAACCGCGAATTAAAATTTAAACGTTTTGAGAATATTCATCATCTTATTTCCACTCCTTTTTGTTGGGAACGCCCAAGCGCAAGATAGCTTGACTATACAAAAAGGAGTAGAAAATGTTGTATTAAGCAGTGACTCGATCGTTCGCCGCTACCTCATCGAATCGGGTATATCAATCAAAGAGGGCAACACAGTCAAATTGCTAAAAAGCGGCACGGAAAAATTCAACGACTTGTTTCTAACCGTAAAACAAGCCCGGCATCATATACACATGGAGTATTTCAATTTCCGGAATGACTCAATTGCCGGAATATTATTCGGGATCCTTGCCGGGAAAGTTAAAGAAGGAGTGGAAGTACGTCTGATATTCGACGCTTTCGGCAATTCTTCAAACAACCGGCCATTAACAGGGAAACATCTCAAAGCCATACGGGAAAGTGGAATTGAGATCGTAAAATTCGACCCGATCAACTTTCCTTATATCAACCATGTGTTTCATCGCGATCACCGAAAGATCGTTATCATTGACGGACACATCGGATATACGGGAGGCATAAACATAGCCGACTACTATATTAAAGGACTACCCAAGATCGGAGAATGGCGTGACATACATGTCCGCATCGAAGGGAGCGCCGTTCATGACTTACAAAAGGTATTCCTGGACATGTGGGAAAAAGAAACAAAACAGAAAATAGAAAGAGACGCCTCCTACTTCCCGCCCTTCGCACCGGATGAAAACGGAAAAGACGTAGCGATTATCGATCGCAGCCCAAGAAGATCACCCAAACTGATGCGCCGTGTATTTGCTAAATCCATCCACGCGGCGCGACATAAGTTACAGATCATCAACCCTTACTTCGTACCGACAAAATCAATCAAAAACGAGATCAGGAAAGCGCTTGAGAGAGGAGTGGATGTTGAGATCATGATCTCATCTAAATCGGACATTCCTTTCACCCCGGAAGCTACGTTCTACATTTCACATAAACTCATGAAAAGAGGAGCGAAAGTGTATATGTATGACGGCGGGTTCCATCACTCCAAAGTGATGATGATAGACGAATCCTTCTGTACCGTCGGCTCTACCAATCTGAGCAGCCGCGGCCTGCGCTATGATTATGAAACCAATGCGTTTATCTTCGACAAAGAGACGACCCAGGAGCTGATCGATGTGTTCGAAGAAGACAAGGAAGAGAGTACCATAATGACGCCGGAAGGATGGAAGAAACGCTCCAAATGGAAACGCTTCGCCGGCTGGTTCGCTCATCTATTCACCCCATTCATATAGCGGCAACGCGCCGCGTTAACGCATCCGGACAGCCCAACGCGAGAATCGAAGAAGCTGACTGCGAAACTTACGATCCGTTTCAGGGAGTGCGGTAGATATTGTTTTCAGCAATAGTGGATAGGCAAGCTTCCCTTTGAACAAAAATCCTGCTTTTTTAGGGGCTAATAAAGAATTTTTTCTCACATTTGCAGATAGTACACAACGAGCAAATTATTATGAAACAATATCTGGATTTACTGGACAGGACGCTCAAAGAAGGAGTAGAGAAAGAAGACCGGACAGGAACAGGAACAATCAGCGTATTCGGACACCAGATGCGTTTTGACCTGAACGAAGGATTCCCATGCCTGACCACCAAGAAACTTCACCTGAAATCCATCATTCATGAGCTTCTGTGGTTCCTGAAAGGAGATACCCATGTTAAATACCTGCAAGACAATGGCGTGCGCATCTGGAATGAATGGGCGGACGAAAACGGAGACCTGGGACACATCTACGGATACCAATGGCGTTCCTGGCCGGACTATCAGGACGGACATATCGATCAGATCACAGAGGTTATCCAGACCATCAAAAGTAATCCCGATTCACGCCGGATGCTGGTAAGCGCATGGAATGTGGCAGACCTGAACAACATGAACCTGCCTCCTTGCCACATCCTCTTCCAGTTCTATGTAGCCAACGGAAAACTAAGCCTGCAACTCTATCAACGTAGCGCGGACATATTCCTGGGTGTACCGTTCAACATCGCCTCTTACGCGTTGCTGCTGCAAATGACGGCTCAGGCCACCGGACTACAAACCGGAGAGTTTATACATACATTGGGAGACGCTCACATTTACCTTAACCACCTGGAACAAGTGGAACTCCAGTTAAGTCGCGAGCCAAGAAAACTTCCCTGTATGAACCTGAATCCCGAAGTAAAGGATATCTTCGAGTTTAAATTTGAAGATTTTGAACTGACGGATTACGACCCTCATCCACATATCGCGGGCAAGGTGTCCGTATGATCTTTATTCGTCTATATCGACTATGATCGGCATCTGTCTCTTTACCGCTTCCTTGAACGATATAAGCGTTTCGGTGCGCGCCAATCCTAACGGCTGGAGCTTATCGTGAATAATGCTAAGCAAGTGACGGTTGTTCTTAGCATAGATCTTAATGAACATATCGTATTTACCGGTAGTAAAGTGGCATTCTACGATTTCCGGGATCTTCTCCAAAGCTTTCATCACCCGCTGAAAGGATTCGGGATCCTTGAGGTTGATACCGATATAAGCGCACGTCTCATAACCGATCTTCTCCGGATCGATAACATATTCCGATCCTTTCAGAATACCCAGATTGGTCAACTTTTGTATGCGCTGATGAATAGCGGCTCCCGACACGTTACAAGCCCTGGCTACCTCCAGAAAAGGAATACGCGCATTCTCCGCGATCATTCGCAATATGTGTTCATCTAATCTATCCAGCTGATGATGTCCCATTTATCTATTTTTTTAAATAAAACCTGGAGCTTATGCTCTAATTCTTATTGTTGTTCATACAAAGTTAAATAAAATTCAGTCACTACAAACTGCCATTTATTACTTTTATAGATGAAATCCGAATAATCATCGCATAAAGTCGTTAACTTTGCGCGAATTCTAAATAGAAACTTTATGAGAACATGTGTACTTACTTTCATCATCAGCCTTTTATCTACAGGCCACCTGAAAGCTCAGCTTTTCTCCGATTATTTCGTCCGTAAGACACTCCGGGTAGACTATATATTCACGGGAAACGTCAATCACCAAAGCATATATCTCGATGGGTTATCCCGCTTACCCTCGTGGGCGGGAAGAGAATATCACCTTGCCGAGATACCGCTTGAAGGTAACGGACAGGTCATCGTCAGGGAAGCGGATAGCAAAAGGTGTATATACAGAACGTCGTTTTCTTCGCTCTTCCAAGAATGGCTATCCACAGACGAAGCGAAGACGACAGACAAAGCATTCGAAAACACATTCCTGCTGCCCTATCCCATCCGGCCGGTAGAAGTGGAGGTCGTACTGTTCGATATGAACCGGAAAGAGGTAGCAAACATGAAACATATCGTGAAACCGGACGATATACTTATCCGGGAAAAAGGCGCCGCCCCCGCTCCGCACAAGTATTTGATACGAAACGGAAGTGAAGACAAAACAATAGACATTGTTCTATTAGCCGAAGGATATACCATCGAAGAAATGGATACGTTTTACAAAGACGCGCAGATCGCATGCGAGAGTATCTTTAGCCATGAGCCTTTCCAATCGATGAAAGAGAAGTTCAATGTGATCGCGGTAGCCACTCCTTCCACAGACAGCGGGGTCAGCATTCCCGGCCGACAACTCTGGAAGAACACGGCTTTCGGTTCTCATTTTGATACTTTCTATTCGGCAAGATACCTGACCACCCGTAACGTTAAGGCCATACACGACGCGCTTGCCGGCATCCCGTACGAGCACATTATTATCCTGGCAAATACAAAGCAGTACGGAGGAGGGGGTATCTACAATGCTTTTACCCTGACAACCGCGCATCATCCGATGTTCCGTCCGGTAGTGGTACACGAATTTGGCCATAGCTTCGGAGGCTTGGGAGACGAATACTTCTACGAAGAAGATATAATGAGCGATATGTATCCGCTGAACGTAGAACCCTGGGAACAAAATATCACCACGCTTGTTAACTTTGACACGAAGTGGAAGGATATGATTGAAGAGGGCAAATATCCGGTTGGCCTTTATGAAGGAGGCGGATACGTTTCAAAAGGCATCTACCGCCCGGTGAATAATTGCAGAATGCGCACCAATGAATATCCCGAATTCTGCCCCGTGTGCCAACGGGCTATCGAACGAATGATCAATTTTTATACGGAATAAGAAAAGAAAGCATGGCCGGGATGGAGAACAAATTGAATACCACGACCGATTGGGAAAGAGAACGGATCATAGCATTAGTAAAGCGTGAGGTTATGCCTGCTATCGGTTGCACCGAGCCTGTCGCCGTTGCGCTGTGCGCAGCCAAAGCAACCGAGACATTGGGCGGAAAGCCGGATAAGGTCACTGTTTATCTCAGCGCTAATGTTCTTAAGAACGCAATGGGTGTGGGCATTCCCGGAACCGGAATGATCGGGCTGCCTATCGCCGTAGCTTTAGGAACTTTGACCGGTAAATCCGGATACCAACTGGAGGTACTTAAAGACAGCACCCCCGAAGCCGTAGAAGAAGCCAAACAGTTTATTGAACAAAAACGCGTATCCATCTCCCTGAAGAACGACATTCAAGAGAAACTTTACATAGAAGTAGCCTGTGAGGCCGGCGACTCAAAAGCGGTGGCCATTATAGCCGGCGGCCATACTTCATTTATTTATGTCGCACGCGACGCAGAGACCATTCTGGATAAGCGGCATACTGTCTCCACAGAAGAAACGGAAGAAGCGCCGGAGCTATCTTTACGCAAAGTATATGACTTCGCTTTAAGCGTGCCGTTGGATGATATCCGTTTTATCTTCGAAACGGCGCGTTTGAACAAGCTGGCGGCCGAGCGCTCTTTCGAAGGCGAATATGGGCACGCGTTAGGCAAGATGCTATGCGGCAAACGCGAACGCGCGATTCTGGGCGATACCGTTTTCTCCCGTATCCTTTCTTATACTTCAGCAGCTTGCGACGCCCGTATGGCGGGAGCTATGATACCGGTCATGAGTAATTCCGGAAGTGGGAACCAAGGCATCTCGGCCACCCTGCCGGTAGTTATCTACGCAGAAGAAAACGGTAAGGCCGAAGAAGATCTGATCCGGGCGCTGATGCTAAGCCACCTCACCGTCATCTACATCAAGCAAAGTCTGGGCCGTCTTTCCGCCCTGTGCGGATGCGTAGTCGCCGCGACCGGATCCAGTTGCGGGATAACCCTGCTGATGGGAGGAAATTACGAACAGATCGCTTTCGCCGTTCAGAACATGATCGCCAATCTTACCGGAATGATATGCGACGGCGCCAAGCCCAGTTGCGCGCTGAAGGTGGCCAGTGGAGTATCTACCGCCGTACTCTCCGCCATGATGGCTATGGAAGGCAAGTGCGTGAACCCCGTAGAAGGCATTATTGATGAAGATGTGGATCAGAGCATCCGTAACCTGACTAAAATAGGATCGCAAGCCATGAATGAAACGGACAGAATGGTATTGGATATAATGACAGGAAAAACGTATAACCGGTAACCGCTATCCACTCGCTTCCATCGTCATCATTTCCTGTAGCACGGAAACCGCGTCCTCTACATTAAGCACCTGTTTCACGACCACAGAGCGTTTTTCGCCTTGATCGCGCAAGTCGCAACGGCGGGCGTACTTCATCACGTAGCTGATCAGTTTACCAAACGCGACGCTCCGGTAATACGGGCTATCTACATTCGACACCAGATACAACACCATGCGCCCGCCTTTCAGGGTGATCTTCTCCACACCCAGCCGGGCCGCCATACGCCGCAAGGGCACAATACGAAGCAACTCTTCCGTTTCGCGGGGCAGCGGGCCAAAGCGGTCCACAAGACGGGCGCGGAAAGCATCCACATCCGCATCCAGTACAAGCCCGTCCAACTCACGGTATAGCATCATCCGTTCGCTTGTTCCCGTCACATAGTTGGCCGGCAGCAGCAGTTCCATATCACATTCCAGCGTGGTCTCTTTCACAAACTGCTCGCCACTGATCGTACCATCCTCTTTCACTTCCCCAGCATACAGATCCGCGAACTCATCGATTTTCAATTCATCAACCGCTTCGGCCAGTATCTTCTGGTAAGTATCATATCCCAGGTCGGCGATGAACCCGCTCTGTTCGGCGCCCAACATATTCCCCGCGCCGCGGATATCCAGATCCTGCATGGCTATGTGTATCCCGCTGCCCAGGTCGCTGAAGCTCTCGATCGCCTGTAAGCGGCGACGGGCATCCGTTGCCAGGTAAGTCAACGGTGGAGACAGCAGGTAGCAGAACGCTTTCTTATTACTGCGCCCCACGCGCCCGCGCAATTGATGCAGGTCGCCCAGGCCGAAATTCTGCGCCTGATTAATAATGATCGTATTCGCGTTCGGTACGTCAATCCCATTCTCAATAATAGAAGTGGTGATCAGTATATCGTAGTCATAGTTGACAAAGCCAATGATGACCTTCTCCATTTCGGCCGGTTCCATCTGCCCGTGCCCGATAGCGATCCGCGCGTTCGGTATGTGACGCAGCACCATGGCTTCCAGTTCCCGCAAGTTCCCGATGCGGTTGCTCACGAAGAACACCTGCCCGTTGCGCTCCATCTCGAAGGTGATCGCATCCCTGATCATCTCTTCGTCAAACGTATGCAACTCCGTTTGTATCGGGTAACGGTTAGGCGGAGGAGTAGAGATGACACTCAGGTCGCGGGCGCCCATCAGGGAGAACTGCAACGTTCTCGGAATAGGCGTCGCCGTCATGGTAAGCGTATCCACATTGACTTTCAGATGGCGGAGCTTCTCTTTCACGCTTACACCGAACTTCTGTTCCTCGTCGATGATAAGCAAACCAAGGTCTTTAAACTTCACATCCTTGCTCAATATGCGGTGCGTTCCGATCAGGATACCAATATCGCCGCTTTCCAGTTCCCTGATCACCTGTTTGGTCTGCGTGGGGGTACGGCCGCGGCTCAGATACTCCACCCGGCAGGGAAAATCTTTCAGCCGCTCGCTGAACGTCCGGAAATGCTGATAAGCCAACACGGTAGTCGGCACAAGCACCGCCACCTGCTTATCGTCCGAAACCGCCTTGAAAGCGGCGCGTATGGCCACTTCGGTCTTTCCGAAGCCCACATCGCCGCAAACCAACCGGTCCATAGGGACATCGCGTTCCATATCCTGCTTCACATCGGCCGTAGCCTTGCTCTGGTCGGGCGTATCCTCATAGATAAAGCTGGCTTCCAGCTCATTCTGCAAGAACGTATCGGGACTAAAAGCAAAACCCTTCTCCTCCCGGCGCTTGGCATACAGCCTGATCAGGTCACGGGCGATGTCTTTGATCTTGGCCTTGGTACGCTCTTTCATCTCCTTCCATGCCCCCGTGCCCAGTTTGTGCAGCCGGGGCGGATCGCCCTCCTTTCCCCGGTATTTAGAGACTTTATGCATGGAGTGAATAGATACGAACACCGCATCGTCGTTCTGAAAAACAAGCTTGATCGCTTCCTGCGTCGTATTCCCCTGCGGCAGGCGAACCAGTCCGGCGAATCTCCCCACCCCATGATCGGTATGCGTCACATAGTCGCCCACGTTGAACGACGTCAGTTCTTTCAACGAAAGAATCACTTTCCCCGAACGGGCCTTCTCGCTTCTGAGATTGTATTTATGGAAACGGTCGAATATCTGGTGATCGGTAAAGATACACATCTTCATCTGGTTGTCCGCAAACCCCTCGTGCAGCGTACGTTCTACTTCCGTGAACGTCATGTCATCGCCACGGTCTTCAAAGATAGAACGGATGCGGTCGATCTGTTTCCGGCTGTCGCTACATATATATATAGTGTACCCCTTGCTCAGGTAACTTTCGAAAGAAGCCGCCACCAAGTCGAAGTTCTTATGATAGATGGGTTGTACGGACGTATCGAATTCCAGGGTAGCGGCAGGAAGACTCTTCTTAGGCTTGCCCCCGAACTCCACCCGGCGGAACTTCAACACGCGGGTGCCGAAGTCGTCTTCATCCGTCAACAGGCTGCGGAGCTGATCGCCACAAATCGTAAACTCATCCGCTTCATTGGCATAAGTGTTCGCCACCTCTTTATAGATGGTTTCAATGCGTTCGCCCGCCCAGAAGAAGTCATGTATGACCATTACCGTATCCGCAGGTATGAAATCCAGGAAAGAGATCGTGTACTCTCCGGTCGTACTCAGGTTGGGAATAACGACCATACTCTCCTTTTTATCCCTGGAGAGCTGCGTCTCAACATCGAACGTACGGATGCTTTCCACTTCGTCTCCAAAGAAATCTACACGGAAAGGATGTGGGTAGGAGAAAGCGAACACGTCGACAATACTGCCACGCATGGCGTATTGCCCCGGCTCGTACACATAATCTACATACTTAAAACCGCAACCGCGCAACACTTTTATCATGGAGTCGATATCCATCCGGTCTCCCACATTAATCCTGAGCGTCCTTTGCTCCAGCTCCTCTTTAGACACTACTTTCTCCACAAGCGCGTCGGGATAGGTCACCACGCATAATCCCCTTTCGATCTTATTCATACGGATCAGCGTCTCGGTGCGCAAGACCTCATTGGCAGGGTCTTTCTGCCCGTACTTTATCCCCCGGCGAAAAGAAGGAGAGAAGAACAGCACCTTGTCCGTTCCCAATATCTGGGCAAGGTCATGGTAAAAGTACCCGGCCTCCTCGAAGTCGCGCAGGATAAAGAGAAAAGGAGACCCGGAAACAATCGCTTGCTGGGAAAAAAACAATGGCGCGGCAGACGCGTTCAACCCGCTACAAAAAACAGGATTCATGTCAGGATCATCTAACAGGTGGCTCAATGCGCCAGCATTAGGATGCTTGGCATAACATTGCTGCAATTCTAATATGGTCATGAAAGAACTTTAAATAATGAATTACGAATTAGTCTATTTGTTTGCAAAAATAAGAATTATTACTTATTTAACGTGAGTTCGACGTAAGAAATCCTTTGTATCTATGAGTAGTGTTTATGATTTAAATACGATGGCTCCAGAGATAGAGGATTATGAAAAAACCATCATAAACAAGTCAGCTTATTTCAAACACATCCTCACACATATGCCTCTGTTACAGATATGAAGTGGGAATTGGTTGTAAGAGAAAATGACTGAAAATAAGGCTGCTCATTAAACGATCGTTTAATGAGCACGAAAATAAACCTTTTATTTATGCCGTGCAAACTCTACGGCAATTATTTTTCAAAGTCGCCCGTATCTCCCTGCCAGCGGGCGTTCCCGATGAGGCTTTGAGTACAGGAAACGGCTTTTCCGGAGAGACTCCGAACCGCCCCGAAAAGCTGCTCATTAAACGATCGTTTAATGAGCGGCTTTTATGGTTATAGGCTTTTTAGACACGTTTATACTGTGGTTCTTGTGGAGTTATTCTCCCTTTATTGTATGCAAACTGATCAGTTACGACTGAGAAGACAAATATGGAGATTTCTATTATTAATTAAACTCAATTAAAAAACAATGAAAGCTATTATTAAATCAAGCATTTTAGTATGTGTGCTCCTTATTGGAGCTAATGTGAGCGCCCAATCCGAAGATAGTTGGGCATTTGGTGTAAAAGCAGCGGCGACTTTCGCTGGATTTTATGGAGATGGCGCTAAGGATCTGGATGGAAAGTTCGGATTCGGCGCGGGTCTTTTTGTGGAATATACGTTGGAGAACAACGTGTATTTTCTTTCCGGACTGGAACTTGCCTCCAAGGGAGCGGAACGAAAGGGGAAAGACTTTAAATATACAGCTTCGCCTCTTTATCTGCAACTGCCTGTTCATGCCGGCTATAAGATCGGTTTGTCCGAAAGTGTAGATCTGGCTTTACATGCCGGCCCTTATCTGGCTTATGGTATAGGAGGAAAAAGTAAATATGAAGAAGATGGAGATAAAGAAGAAGTCGATTTCTTTGGAAGTGAAAAAGAAGAAGGTAATAAGTCGTTTGATTGGGGATTGGGAGCCGGTGCGGATTTGATTTTATCAAAAAGCTTCAGGCTCGGGTTGAATTATGACCTTGGGCTGACTAATATCAGCCGCGGCGACAAAAAATATCCAGTCAAGAACCGCAATTTATCTATCTCCATCGGATATAGTTTTTAAAATATACATGTTAAATTTCCATGTCTTTAAGTTTGCATGATGTGAAAAGGGTGATAATCCCTGTTTGGGGGATTATTGCCTTTTTCTTTCTCCCGTGAGGAAGATATTTTTCTGTCGTTATCGGGAATCTCCATAGTTCTGTAGTACTTCAAGTGTACGGGCTTTACGCTTTCGCCCTTTCCTGTCCCAGAAATCTTTGGTGAAAAACGCCATGAGATCGCCGGTCAGGCTAGCGCCTGAGGCTGACCCCCACGAACCTACAGCCATATTATTCGCCCGGTTGGCCAACGGGTTATAGCGCATTCCGGTTGCTTCTATCTCATCCCGTGATTTACGTATACCCGGATCAAAAGGAGTTTTGGCCCTATTCGAATAAAAGGG
Source organism: Mediterranea sp. (in: CFB group bacteria) (assembly GCA_031259755.1). Taxonomy (GTDB): domain Bacteria; phylum Bacteroidota; class Bacteroidia; order Bacteroidales; family Bacteroidaceae; genus Bacteroides. The sequence goes on from JAIRKY010000128.1 coordinate 27,988, forward strand.
TGTTATATTCATACGGAATTTTTCTCCATATATCCAGGTATCACTCTTTATACCAATCTTCTTCTGATAGATAGGATCGTAGTTGTACCTGGTATTTACCGTATAAGGACGTAGTGACAGTTTAATTTCTTTTTTCTCAGGAAAGACTTTGGGAAGAGTGATATCAACGTTCAAAGCGGACTTTTCATCAGCAATCACTCGCTTGCCCGCAAAGGCGCCGAAGTCGATTTTCTTCACGACATTCGGATTCAATTTAATCTCTCCATCCGTATTCAAGATATGGCCTAAATTCAACGAATCCTTTTCACTCCATTGGGCATGCGCTAATAGAAAGAAAAGATTGATACCAAGAAAAATGCCCAGGCGTTTACTCATCAAATCTTATTGTTTACCACCAGCGATAATCACTGCCTTGAAGTGGATTGATACTCCAGGTATCTACAAACATTTGCGTACCGGTGTTTTCAACTTCTTCCCACCAAAGACGATAAAGCGCCGCCGCTTCCAACACCTCTTCATTGGTCAGGAAATAAATACCTTCATAACTTTCCGCGTTGTTATGCAACAACTTACACCCCAACGAAGGATAATATCCTAAACGTACGCCCTCGATGATCCACAACACACATTCTCCCAAACGGGCTTTTCCCCCGAAATGAGAAGAAATGGACGGCAACGGAAAAGAAGGTATCTCCGTCATGTCCTCTGTGTACTTTAACAACTGAGGTATGTGTTTGGACGTGAACAATGGCACTTCTACGATCCCATTATCGTTTTTTGTTTTATATGTCCCGGATTTTAACTGTTTTACAAACACCCGTACGTCCGGATTATGATAATCCAACGTATCATCGCTGCATCCTGCGAATACGAAGAATGACAACACAGTATATATTATCCATGCGCGTTTCATAACAAATTGTATTACATAAGGTTTAATAAGTCATTCTCACCCCGCACAACACGTTTACGTTAAGGGGCTTCTCTTTACGAATAGTAGTCACCGGACCGCCATCATCAAAATGATAGCTCAATCCGGGTTCGGCATACAATGACAAACGGTCGGTAAGTTTATACTGTACTCCTATGGCAGCGTTCAATGAGAGTTGAAGCGGAGTAGGCTTTATATCACCAGCCACACATTTTTCAACCATTCCTCCCGCCGAGGCATACAGGTTCATACGTTCGGTTTTATAGAAATTCAGATCGGCTCTCAGAGGGATACCAACATAATAAAGGGATTGATCTTTAGTATCATGAGCGTCTCCACCTATTGTGAATTCCGAATTTAAGCGCGTATAAACCAACCCGCTTTCCACTCCCCAACGATCGGATAATTCTTTGCGTACCGAGAGTCCGGCAGAGAAAGGCCGTTTGTGTTTTATGGCATTAGGAGAATGAACACAATCATTCAGCAATCCACCCGATACAAAAACACCCACACTCCATGCTCTATGTTTTTTCTCTTCAACAGATCCGACCGGCGAAGTTTCTTCGGTTGCCTGGGAAGCCGTATGTTCACGGTCAAATCCTCCGGCATACGACATATTTCCTTCGTATCTGTTTGCCGTTCCGTTTTGGCTATCGGTAGCCGAGGTTGAAGATGAAGAAAAAGAAAACGACATAGAGAATGAGACGGAGAATGCTTCTTCGTCCGGGTATTCCTCTATCACCGCGGCAGGTTTCGATGATACCGCAGTAGGTTTCAATGATGCCGGAGTAGGAGAAGCAGGCATATCCTTTCCTATCTTTCCGGTAGTCCCGGTAGATACGGCAACCTGCATGAAAGCTTTCGCGATCTCTTCTTTCGGAGAGAAATACCAAAACGCAGCCGACGCACCCGCCAGAATCAACAGGACGGAAGCAGCGGCGGAAAAACGATATACGATCTGTCGACGGCGGGAGATCACCACAGGAATATCCTGTTGCAGTTTTCCCCAAAAGCCTTCTCTTACCGGCATCTCCATATCTTCAAGACGCGTACGGAACAGGTTGGTCAATTCATCACTTTCTTTCCTCATGGCTCACATATTCTTTTATTTTTTCTACTAACAAGAACCTGGCCCGGTGTAACTGTGATGTAGATGAATGTTCTTTGATCCGGAGCAGTTCGCTAATTTCTTTATGGGATTTGTTTTCAAACACATAAAGGTTGAACACCGTACGGCAACCATCGGGTAACTCCGCTACAAACTCCATCAGTTTTTCTTCCGGTATCTTACCTGTATCCCCGATCTCAGGGAGGTCGGGAGTATCAGGCAAGTATTCATCGAAGACAACCACCTCACTCATCCGCTTCTGCTTGCGCAGGTAATCAAGGGACTGAGTGACCATCACTTTGGTTATCCATGTTCGGAGCGATGACTCTCCGCGAAAAGAAAAACGAGTAAAGATCTTTATGAAACCATCATGCAACACGTCATGAGCCGCATCCATATCGCCCGTATATCGGTAGCATACCGCCAGCATTTGTTTGGCATAGAGTATATAGAGTTGTTTACGGGCAAAGTCCTCTCCTGCCCGGCAGCCTCTGATCAACTCAATTTCATTTTCCAATTGAAATGCAATTTTTTCGGGAACGTTATGTTTGCTTCGTTCACATATTAGACGCGGCGTTTGAAGAAATGCTGCAAAGAATATCGCAAAAGAAAGTTAAGAATCGCTAACTTCTATCTCCTAACTTCTAAACTGCTTTAAAACTCATATCAAGACCTTTGACCGAATGGGTCAGCGCACCTACTGAGATAAAGTCCACTCCGGTTTCGGCATAATCCCTCAGCTTATCAAACGTTATACCTCCCGACGACTCGGTTTCGTAACGTCCACCAATCATTTCTACCGCTTTACGGGTATCTGAGGGTGTAAAGTTATCCAACATGATCCGGTCTACCCCACCTCTGTTCAATACCTGTTGAAGTTCATCGAAGTTACGCACCTCAATTTCTATTTTCAGGTCCTTTCCTTTTTCTTTCAAGTACTCCTCAGCACGGGTAATCGCTTTGTCAATGCCACCGGAAAAATCCACATGGTTATCTTTCAACAAGATCATATCGAAAAGGCCGATACGATGGTTTACACCGCCGCCAATCTTTACGGCTTCTTTTTCCAGCATACGCATGCCCGGAGTTGTTTTGCGAGTATCCAACACACGGGTATTCGTACCTTCCAGTCGCTTTACATATTTGCGTGTCATGGTAGCAATGCCACTCATGCGCTGCATTACGTTCAACATCAACCTTTCGGTCTGAAGCAGCGATTGTACTTTTCCTTCTACAATCATCACGATATCACCCGGTTTAACTTCGGCGCCGTCGTTGATGAATACCTCTACCTTCATGGCAGGATCGAAACGATGGAAAATTTTTTTAGCTATTTCTACTCCGGCCACTACTCCGGCTTCCTTAATCAGTAACTTGGATTTTCCTGTCGCGGTAGCGGGGATGCTTGAAAGGGTCGTATGATCGCCATCACCTATATCCTCTGCAAAGGCCAGATCGATCAGTCTATCTGTTAAATCATTCATTGGCCTTATCAATTCTAATCTGATGTATCAGATGTATCAAATATTTGTTTTGATTTTTTTTCAGGAAACAATTAACCCGGTAATTACCGGTCGAAGTATTCAGGGTACCGATCACAAAACTCGATTCGCCTCTCCTCCCCTGATGGTTCACATTGAAATTATTCACTTCATTCTGCGTGAAGAAGGTACACATCGTTGCTTCCGCTGTCGCCTTATCACTATTCGACATCCGATTCAAAATAATCAGTTCCACATTATCGCTCAGATATTTACCAAGCTCAAAGGAACTACCTCTCTTGAAAGCCACTATGACTCCTACCGGAACATCCTGCGCCATAACAACAGCAACGGACAGCATCACGCCGATCATCAATAAAAGCATCCTTTTTTTCATAGGCAACAAGTATTAATGTTATGCAAAGTTATGAATTAATTCATGGAAACAAAGGTTTTTCCTAAAAAGTAGAACAAATAAGATCGGCAAAAAGTCACAAATCGGAAGTAAAAGCGCTATTTTTGCGCCGGAAATCAATCATTGACTGACATGAAAACAACCTTGCTCGTTATCGGGCGAACAGTAGAGAAACACTATATAACGGCTATTGAGGACTATGTTCAACGGACAAAACATTTCATGTCGTTCGAGATGGAAGTTATTCCCGAACTGAAGAAGACCAAGAATCTGACGATGGAACAGCAAAAGGAAAAAGAAGGGGAACTATTTTGCAACGCATTTCAATCCGGTGATGTTATCGTTCTCCTGGATGAACACGGGAAAGAATTTCGTTCCGTTGAATTTGCCAACTGGATGGAAAAGAAAATGACCACCGTAAACAAACGACTGGTATTTGTCGCGGGTGGCGCCTACGGATTCTCACAAAAAGTTTATCAAGCCGCGCATGAAAAAATATCATTGTCCCGGATGACCTTCTCACACCAAATGGTACGGCTTATCTTCGTAGAACAACTATACCGGGCAATGAGCATCCTTCATGGCGACCCATATCACCATGAGTAAGTTGAAAGTCTTTCTTCCGCCAACCTTTCGTATTTTGTTTCGGGACGTCCGTAGTTGGCAAAAGGATAGATAGAGATGCCGCCACGAGGAGCGAAAATGCCTGTTACTTCTATATATTTAGGATTCATCAACTGAATCAGGTCTTTCATAATGATATTGACACAATCTTCGTGAAAGGCGCCATGATTGCGGAAGCTGAAAAGATATAGCTTCAAACTCTTACTTTCTATCATTCTGATATCGGGCAAATAGCTGATACGGATTTCTGCAAAGTCCGGCTGTCCGGTAATTGGACACAAGCAGGTAAACTCCGGGCAATTGAAATGTACCCAGTAATCGTTTTCGGGATGTTTGTTATCAAAGGCCTCCAGGATTTCCGGTGCATAATCTTGCTTATACGCTACTTCTCTTCCCAAAAGGGAAAGTTGATCTTTTCCCTTATTCATAATTGCAAATCTTTTATTTTCAGCACGTTATAGGATATATCATTGTCGTATACATCCGTTCCTTCAATTTTCTTGATCACTTTTACCACACGGATGGTTACAGGTAGAACGAGGACTTCATACAAGGACTTCAGAACGATCTGAATCCCTATTATGACCAATAATTCCCGCACAGGGATTATTCCCCCGAATGCTAACGGGAAAAAGATAAGCGAATCGGCTGTTTCGCCCACAACTGTCGAACAGACAGCGCGGACGGAGAAGTTCTTTCCCTGACTGGCTATCTTCATCTTACTCATGACATACGCATTCAGGAAAGATCCGGTCAGAAAAGCGATCAGACTGGCTACGACAATACGCGGGGCTAAACCGAACACGAAATTGAATCCTTCCTCACCTTCCCAGAAAGGAGCGGCAGGCAAGGCCACGGCAATCCGGGCGGTCGCAACGACAAAGAAGTTCATGGCAAAACCGCTCCAGATAATCAGGCGAGTTTTCTTAAAGCCCCAGACTTCCGTAATACAATCATTAATGATATAAGAAACAGGAAATACGAGAAGTCCGGCAGTAACCGTTATACCAAAGACCTGGATGATTTTCGTTTCAAGAAGATTTGCCGTTATCAGGCACACATTGAATAAAATCCCCAACAACATGAAGGGAACAGATACTTTTTCTTTCATACGTCTTGTTTTTTACGTGGTGTTCAAGCACACGGTATATAGTTTCGTTAGAATCAGAACTTATAATCAAGCCCGATTCCAAACACCTTATTGGTACGGCTATATACATCCTTACCGGCTAAACCGGTTCCATTGTATCCGGTTCCGGGAGTATTTGTGGCTTTAATATCTTTAATATAGTCTTTATAATCGGTCCAGAAATAGCCAACATTCAAGGTTACCTTCGGAGAGAATTTGATCGCGGCTCCCAACCCAATCGAATACGAGTCGCAAGAGAAGCTTGTATCACCCTGATAATCATTCGATAAGCCATAATCTGTTTTCTGGAATCCACCACTTACAGTCAACATTTTCAATACATCCCACTCTACGCCAAACAGATATTCATGCGTATTGCCTGTCAATGCTTTTTGCTTATCATTAGCCATTCCCGCATCCTTATCAAAGAATTGGTGATATTCTACCGTAGCGCGAAGATTAGGCAGAAATTCGTATCCAACTGCCGCCATTAACATCTCCGGAATATCATTAGGTGTATTTACTCCATCTTTATAATCGGCCAAAGCCCCCTCCGGATCACTATTCTTTTTCGTTTTATTCTCTATATTCAGATTGGCCATAAATTCATACTTAACCCCGATATTCAACTTCTCATATTTAAAATCCGCACCGATAATCGGAGTTATTCCCCAGCCCGTTTGTTCGCAATCAAGCTCAATTTTATTTAAGACTGTTTGTTGTTGGTCTTTCAGCTTAGCATCCAGATATCCTTCATATCCGGCATTCACATAGTTCATGCGGCTTCCACCAAAAACAGACAAGTAATCATTGATCTTATATGAAAGTCCTAACTGTAATCCATAAATATATTGTTTCCCATCCATCGCACTGTTAATCGTGTACATATCAGTCGTTACCAAACCACCTTTTGCACTATAAATACCAGCCATAACCTTCGAATCAAACATAGCTAATCCATCATTAAAAGAAGCTTTTCCACCTCCACCAACTATAGCAAAACTACCGGAGAAAGCCCAATCACCGGTTTTATAAACAGCTTGTACACTCGGAATAACAGGAGCAGATGCTTTTCCCTTATATCTTTTTATATAATTATCCGCGCCATATCGTTGAAAATCCGCGTCAATAATCCGGGTCTGGTAAGCGCTCTGCCAGTTTACTGAGAAATAAGTACCATCCTCCATGAACCCAAGACCTGCAGGATTGGAATAAACTCCATCAATATCAATAGAAGCGCCACGTGCAATCATTCTAAGGAACGAAACATGTTGGTTCGTATTTGTCAGGAGCCCTCCTGCAAAAGTCGAACTTGAAACTATCAGCGTTAATATGCCGAATATCCATAATTTCTTCATTATTACTCTCTTTTTGATTTATTTTGTGCGCAAAGATAGTATTAAATTGCACATAATACCTAATTGTCGCGCAGCTTAATTCATCTGCCAGGCAAAATTCAATTGATTTCGGGTTCGGGAAAGATAATATAAAAGACGAAACAATTCATAGAACAAATAAAAACAAGTATATTTGCGTCTATGTATTTCAATAATATACTAATCGATAACGCATCATGAAAAAAGGAATACTCGTTTTAAGCGCTCTCCTTGCATGCATACCAACCTTGCTGTCGGCGCAAGATAGCAAATATCTGGCAGGAGCTGTTCCCGAGATAGACGGCAAAGTAGTTTTTCAACGGGAGTTTGATTTAAGCGGAGCTCAGCAGGACGCCATATACGAGCGTATGCTGGATTGGGCGACGGCGCGTATGGAACAGAACAACAACACCAGTCGTATCGCTTACTCGGATAAGGCCGCCGGTTCTATTGCCGCCACAGGTCAGGAATATATTGTATTCAGTTCCAGTGCGCTTTCACTGGACCGTACCATCGTAAACTATCAGCTCACCATCACCTGCCAGCCGGGTAAATGTGTGGTTAAAGCAGAAAAGATACGTTATGTCTATCAGGAAAAAGAAAAATATAACGCAGAAGAGTGGATCACCGATGAGGTTGCCCTTAACAAATCAAAAACAAAAATCGTTCGCGGATTAACCAAATTCCGCACCAAAACCATTGACTTTGTTGAAAATCTGTTCGACAGTGCACAAGCTGCTCTCGGCATAGCTAAAGCCGCTCCTGTAACAGTTCAGGCTCCCGTATCCCAAATCGGCGCTCCTTTGGCCGGTACGCAAGTCGCTCAGGTCTCATCTACCCCACTGACCGGATACAAGCAAATTGCTCCGGACAAGATACCGGGTAATATCATCAAGATGCTAAGCGAGGATTGGATGTTGATCACTGCCGGAACCAAAGACAAATTCAATATGATGACTGCAAGTTGGGGCGGATTGGGTGTGTTGTATCAAAAGCCTGTTGCTATCTGTTTCATCAATCCCACGCGCTATACCTATCAATTGATGGAGAAAGACGACACCTACACACTTACTTTCTATACGGAGGCCTATCGCGGCGCATTGCAATATTGCGGAACCAACAGTGGTAGAGATACGGATAAAGTAAAAGGCTCAGGCCTTTCACCGATCACTACTCCTGATGGAAGCCAGGCATTCTCCGAAGCATGGCTTATTATTGAATGTCGCAAACTGGTTTCTCAGTCTATTACTCCGGAAGCAATCTCTAATGAAGCCGTAAGAAATGAATGGGCCGGAAAACAATTACATAAGATGTATATCGGTGAGATCATCAATGTTTGGGTGAAGTAAGCGCTCAGGCGCTTACTTCATGTACCAATGTGAATATTATTTATGGCAAAACGCTATTTTAACGTGAGTTCGACGTAATATTCAAATAAGTCGTTGACTTATTGAATTATTACGTTGAGTTATGAGATTATTACGTCGTAATATTGAATTATTACGTTGAGATATGATGAGAATAAAACGAATCATAAATTTTGCAGGTGGCTTTTCAAATTTTGCGTTGGTCTCTCCGATTTTCGCGTTGGGCATTTTGATTTTTGCGTTGGGCAGTTGGGGTAAACGCGTTGGGCCTTTAGTGAAAAGCCCAACGCAAAAATCGAAACGCGTTGGGCTTTTCGGGCGCGTTCTCTCTTATAGCATAAGAGTCTGATAAAAAAAGAGATTACGTGCACGTACTACATGCCTGTTATGACATGCTGAAAGGAAAAGAGTAAATAGTTATGGAGGATTTTCGAATGCTCATTAAACGTTCGTTTAATGAGCACAAAAATAACCTTTTATTTATACCGCACAAACTTTACGGCAACTAATTTTCAAGATCGCTCGTATTCCCCTTTCCAGAGGGCGTTCCGGATCAGTCTGCTATTACAAAAAGATGACTTTTAAAGGGATTGAACAGAGGGTCTGACCTACCCTAAAAAAGCTGCTCATTAAACGAACGTTTAATGAGCAGCCGTATTTTCAATCATTTTCTCTTACATATATTTTCATTTCGTATACGGGAAGTCCCTCACTTGTAGCCTTACCCCGGCAGAGGGAGGAGAACCATTCGGCATCAAAAAAAACAGCTTCAAGTTGCTTCTCTACACAGTAAAAATCTTTTTCTTGCTTTTACCTTCTTCAAACGCTTTCTTTATCGGGTATAAAGGGTGAAGGCAAGGCTTCTCTTGGTCTTACCCCATCATGGCTTACCGGATTATTTATCTTCCTGTCCAAATACATGTCCCAATAGAACGAACAGGTTTTCCCATGCGTATAATGAGGCTCGTGTCATGCGCATGATGAGGGGGTTGTCATGCGCATAATGAGGGCCTTGTCATGCGCATAATGAAGGGGTCGTCATGCGCATGGTGAAAGTTTTACATCGGCTTCGCGGCTTTCTTTTTAGGAGCAGCCTTAGGTTTCGCTGTCTTAGCTTTTAACTTGTCCGGTTCTTCATGGAGTTTCGCCAATTCTTCATCCTGATTTTTGATCGTGGTCAAAAGAGCGTTCAATTCTTCATTGTCAAAAGTTTGCCGGATAGAAAAATATTCGTAATTTCGCCTGGTCATAAGACGTAGAATAAACGTATTTATCTAATCAAAACAAACTTCAAATGAGAAAGCATAATTTTAATGCCGGACCTTCCATCCTTCCGCGTGAAGTCATAGAAGAAACGGCGAAAGCTATTTTAGATTTTAATGGTTCGGGACTCTCTATTTTGGAAATCAGTCACCGGTCCAAGGATTTTCAGGCTGTAGTTGATGAAGCTGAAGCCTTATTCAAAGAATTGCTACGTATTCCCGAAGGGTATTCGGTCTTGTTCCTGGGCGGCGGGGCCAGTTTGGAGTTTTGTATGGTTCCTTATAACTTCCTGGAGAAGAAAGCGGCGTATCTGAATACGGGGGTATGGGCCAAGAAAGCCATGAAAGAAGCCAAAGGTTTTGGCGAAGTCGTTGAAGTGGCTTCCTCCGCGGACGCCAATTATACCTTTATCCCTAAAGGCTATGCCATTCCCGCCGACGCGGATTATTTCCACATCACGACAAACAATACCATCTACGGAACGGAACTGAAGGAAGACCCGGACTCTCCGGCGCCAATGGTCGCCGACATGTCTTCCGATATCTTCTCCCGTCCGGTGGATGTCTCTAAATATATATGTATATATGGCGGAGCGCAGAAGAATCTCGCGCCTGCCGGGCTTACTTTTGTCATCGTGAAGAACGATGCCTTGGGCAAGGTGTCCCGTTATATTCCTACCATGTTGAACTATCAAACCCACGTGGATAACGGATCGATGTTCAATACGCCTCCTGTATTGCCTATCTATTCGGCTATGCTGACGTTGCGTTGGATCAAGTCGTTGGGCGGGGTGAAAGAAATGGAACGCCGCGCCGTTGAGAAAGCGGATATGCTTTACGCGGAAATCGACCGCAACAAGATGTTCGCAGGTACAGCAGCCAAGGAAGACCGCTCACGCATGAACATCTGTTTCGTTATGGCTACCGAATACAAAAAGCTGGAAGCCGACTTTATGAAACTGGCTATCGAAAAAGGGATGGTTGGTATCAAGGGCCACCGCTCCGTAGGCGGTTTCCGCGCATCGACTTATAATGCGATCACTAAAGAAAGCGTACAGGCATTGATTGACTGTATGCAGGAGTTTGAAAAATTACATTGATCTTGAATTTCAAATGAAAATACTTATTGCTACTGACAAGCCATTTGCGAAAGTTGCCGTAGATGGTATTCGCGAAGAAATTGAAACGGCCGGTTATGAACTGGTGTTATTGGAAAAATACACGGAAAAAGCCCAGCTATTGGATGCTGTGAAAGATGTAAATGGCATAATTATCCGTAGCGACGTGATCGACGCGGAAGTGTTTGAAGCTGCGAAAAAGTTGAAGATCGTGGTTCGCGCAGGCGCCGGATATGATAATGTCGACTTGAACGCGGCTACAGCCCACCGTGTATGTGTCATGAATACGCCGGGACAGAACGCGAATGCCGTTGCGGAATTGGCCTTAGGTTTAATGGTTTATGCCGTCCGTAACTTCTATAACGGTACGTCGGGAACGGAACTGACGGGTAAAAAGCTGGGTATCCATGCTTATGGTAATGTTGGCCGTAATGTGGCCCGTATCGCCAAAGGATTCGGTATGGAAATCCGTGCTTATGACGCTTTCTGCCCGAAAGAAGTGATCGAGAAAGACGGCGTGAAAGCCGTGGATTCCGTTGAGGAACTTTACAAGACATGCGATATGGTCTCTTTGCACATTCCGGCTACTCCGGAAACAAAGAACTCCATTAATTACGCTCTGCTGAAAGATATGCCTAAAGGAGCTGTCCTGGTGAATACGGCCCGTAAGGAAGTGATCGACGAGGATGAACTGATCAGGCTGATGGATGAACGCGGCGACTTCAAGTATGTTTCCGACATTATGCCGGCAGCTCATGCCAAATTTGAAGAACGCTTCGCGGGACGCTATTTCTCTACACCTAAGAAAATGGGCGCGCAAACCGCCGAAGCTAACGTTAACGCGGGAATCGCAGCGGCGAAACAGATCGTGGGCTATTTGAAGGACGGTATAGACAGATTCCGCGTAAATTGATTGAAACGCAGATTAACGCGGATTATTATTTCCCTTGAAGAGAACTTATTCAAGTAAAATGAAAATCCGCGTTTAGAAAAGAAATAATTTAAACTTCTGATTTCATGATAACGATTAAACCGTTTAAAGGGATTCGTCCTCCAAAGGATCTGGTAGAACAAGTGGCCTCTCGCCCTTATGACGTGCTGAACTCGGAAGAGGCGCGTGAAGAGGCCGCAGGAAACGAAAAGTCTCTTTATCATATTATAAAACCTGAAATAGATTTTCCGGCGGGAACAGACGAGCATGACGAGAAGGTCTACGCGAAAGCCGCCAAGAATTTCCAATTGTTCCAGGATAAAGGCTGGTTGGTGCAGGACGATAAAGAATTGTACTATATCTACGCGCAAACGATGAACGGAAAGACTCAATACGGCCTTGTCGTCGGCGCTTATGTGCCTGATTACATGAATGGTTCCATTAAGAAGCATGAGCTGACCCGCCGGGATAAAGAAGAAGACCGGATGAAGCATGTTCGTGTAAACAATGCCAATATTGAACCGGTATTCTTTGCTTATCCCGATCATGCCGCGCTGGATGCCATCGTGATGAAATATGCCGCCGGTACGCCGGTTTATGATTTTATCGCTCCGGGCGACGGCTTCGGGCATACCTTCTGGATTGTGGATGATCCGGCAGATATCGAGGCGATAACGAAAGCGTTTTCCGCTATGCCTTCTTTATATATAGCAGACGGCCATCACCGCTCGGCGGCCGCCGCTTTGGTCGGAGCCGAGAAAGCCAAACTGAATCCGGATCATACGGGAAACGAAGAGTATAACTACTTTATGGCCGTTTGTTTTCCTGCCAGCCAATTGACCATTATTGACTATAACCGTGTCGTAAGGGATCTCAATGGCCTTACTCCCGCTCAGTTCTTAGCCGCCTTGAAGAAGAATTTCACGGTAGAGGAGAAAGGCACCGATATGTATAGACCCGCCGCACTGCATAACTTCGCGCTTTACTTAGATGGCAAATGGTATAGTTTAACCGCCAAACCCGGTACTTATGATGATAATGATCCGATCGGTGTATTGGATGTGACGATCTCATCGAATTTAATTTTAGATGATATCCTGGGGATTAAAGATCTGCGTTCCGATAAGCGTATCGATTTTGTCGGTGGTATCCGTGGGCTTGGCGAACTGAGCAAACGTGTGGATAGCGGCGAGATGAAGGTCGCTTTAGCGCTTTATCCGGTTTCTATGAAACAACTGATGGATATTGCCGATACAGATAACATCATGCCTCCGAAAACAACCTGGTTCGAACCTAAGTTGCGTTCGGGACTGGTCATCCATAAATTAGCTTAATATAAATTTGCCGGAAAAGCAGATCTGATGGATTCAAACGCGGAGATAGAACTTGCCTGGCAGTGCGTAGAGCATACCGGTTCTCACCTTTTTCTAACGGGTAAGGCAGGAACCGGTAAGACTACTTTTTTGCGTAAGCTAAAAGAAAGATCTCCTAAAAGAATGATCGTTGTCGCTCCTACAGGAATCGCGGCGATCAACGCGGGGGGAGTAACCATTCATTCCTTTTTTCAGCTACCCTTTGCTCCTTATATACCCGAAAGTAAATTTACTTCCGCGCAATCTCCCTATACGTTCGGGCGGGAAAAGACAAGCATCATCCGCAGTATGGACTTGCTGGTCATTGATGAGATCAGTATGGTGCGCGCCGATTTGTTGGACGCTATCGACGCTGTTCTACGCCGTTACCGGGATAAACATAAACCTTTCGGCGGAGTTCAGTTGCTGATGATCGGTGATCTGCAACAACTCGCTCCCGTAGTGAAGGAGAGCGATTGGGCTTTATTGAGCCCCTATTATGATACATCGTTTTTCTTCGGCAGCCACGCGCTTAAAGAAACTGATTATATCACCATTCAGTTGCAAAAGGTTTATCGTCAAAGTGACGACGTCTTTATTTCCTTGCTCAACAAGATACGTGCGAATGATATCGATCATGCGATATTGGCTGAGCTGAATAAGCGCTATATACCTGATTTCCAACCCGATGAAGATGAAGGTTACATTCGCCTGACTACCCACAACTATCAGGCGCAACGTATAAATGAAAATCAGTTGGCGCTGTTACCAGGGAAATCCTATCGCTTTGAGGCTACCATTGAAGGCGATTTCCCTGAATCGGCTTATCCCGCTGATGTGGATCTACAGTTGAAAAAAGGCGCCCAGATCATGTTCCTTAAAAACGACTCGTCGGGCGAGAAACGCTTTTATAATGGTAAAATAGGCATTGTAACGGCCGTCAATCAAAATAGCATATCTGTTTGGGGGAAAGGTGACGAGCGGGACTTTGTATTGGAACAGGAAGAATGGGCAAACAGTAAATATACAATCAATTCCGAGACAAAAGAAATAACAGAGGAGATTGAAGGAACATTCCGTCAATATCCGATCCGTTTGGCATGGGCGATCACCATTCATAAAAGCCAGGGATTAACTTTTGACCGGGCTATTATCGATGCCCATACATCTTTTGCGCATGGACAAGTGTATGTGGCTTTAAGCCGGTGCAAAACACTGGAGGGTATAGTGCTAAGCTCGCCGTTAGCCCGTGAATCCGTAATTAATGACAAGTCGATCAGTAGTTTTACCCGTGCTGTCGAGAACAGTTTTCCGGATAAGAATCGTTTAAATGAATTACAGCGTCGATATTACTATGAGTTGTTGTGCGAGTTGTTTGGTTTCGCTAATATAAAAAAGTATTTCTCGCAATCACTCCGTTTGCTTGATGAGTTCCTTTACGATCTTTATCCTAAAACGTTGGAGGGATATAAAACACATTTCTTACGTTTTCAGGAGGAGATTGAGAAGGTCTCGGTTACTTTTCAGGGGCGTTATGCCGAATTAATGTTGAACCCGGATTATGCTGAAGACCCGGTGTTGAATGAACGGCTGGTTTCAGGCGCCCGTTATTTTCATGAAAAGGCGACCGAAATTTTACAAACATTGATTCGTAAGACCAGAGTAGAACCGGATAATAAAGAGTTGAAAAAGCGTTTTGATGACGCCTTTTTTACGCTGAAAGAACAAGTGCATATTAAGTTGGGTACGCTGGCGTATACGGCTGAAAATGGCTTTACTGTTCCCGGTTATTTAAGAAATAAGGCTCATATCATTGTTGCTTTGTCCAATCCTCAGGCGTCAAAGAAGAAAGAGGCGGAATTTACACCGAAAGCCAAAGAAATACGCGAGATATTCCGTAAATATAACGCGGGCGAGCCGTTGAAAGCCGAAGAACTAAAGTTTGTCCTTGCATCTTTGAAGGATGGGAAGAAGGCTAAATCGACGAAGGCGACTAAGCCTGCGAAGCCGGCAAAAACAGAGAAGGTTGAAAAGATAGAAGTTTCCTCCGATATAGACCATCCCGAATTGTATCAGGCGTTAGTCAGATGGCGGAATAATGTAGCTGTTAGAACAGGGTTACCTGTCTATACCGTGCTTCGCCAGAAAGCTATTTTGGGTATTGTCAACACATTGCCTGCTACAAGTAACGAATTGGAACGTATTCCTTTTTTCGGGAAGAAAATACTGAATAAGTATGGAACTGAGATTCTTCATATAGTAGAAGCCTATATGAAGAAAGCAGGTAACAAGAGGTAGTATCTGTTTAATGGCAATATCCGCCACAGCCATGTCCGTGGGCGTGATCCTCGCAATCGTCTCCGCAACTGTCGCATCCGCAGTTACAACTTTCGCTTGTCATCATGTTGATCATGCCTTGAATTTCTTCGGCAGTTGCCGGACGATTTTCAACGACTTTGCCGATGAAGTTCAGGTCGGCTCCGGCCAACGGATGATTCATGTCCATAATCACAACTTCATCTTTTACTTCAACAACCATTCCGTTCAGGCTTCTGCCTTCGGAGTCCATCAAAGGTACGATATTTCCTTCTTTGATCATTTCAACGTCGAATTTGCCTTCAACCTCAAAGATATGTTTAGGCAGGTCAATCACGTGATCATCGTTAAATTCACCATACGCGTCTTCGCTCGCGATTGTGAATTCAAATTTATCTCCTTTCTTCAGGTTTATTATTTGGTTCTCAAAAGATTCAAGTGTAGTACCCAGTCCGGAAATGAATTGGAAGGGATGGTCAACTTTTGCTTCTTCAATTAATTCCCTTTCTCCGTCTTCTATCGTGTATAACTTGTATGCTACGGCAATGTACTTGTTTGATTCCATTCTTTAATATTTATATTGGATAAAATTTATCCCGCAAAGGTATGAATAATATTTGGTAATAAGGAGAGAAGG
>JAIRKY010000115.1 GCA_031259755.1 Mediterranea sp. (in: CFB group bacteria)
GAAAGGCATTTTCCCTTATTTCCTCTAAGTTGTCTCTTTAGAGTTGAGCGAAAAACGGGACTCGAACCCGCGACCCTAACCTTGGCAAGGTTATGCTCTACCAACTGAGCTACTTTCGCATTGTGGATGCAAAGGTATTGAAATTCTCTATATCTGCAAATAATATATTTATTTTTTTTCGCGAAGACTCATTCTATCCCGATAATCCTCGTACCGGAATTGCTTGTAGATCTCGGCTTTGCCGCCGGATGTCCACAGTGCAATGGCCGGATGATGAATACCATTGAACATGGTTGTCTTCACCATTGTATAGTGTATCATATCTTCAAAAATGATCCGTTCCCCAATCCGCAGTTCATGGTCAAAACTCCAATTCCCCATATAGTCACCACTCAGGCAGGAATTACCTCCCAACCGGTAGATATAGCGTCCGGTATCTCCCATCTCCGCTCCTCTGACCGCAGGTTGATAAGGCATCTCCAGACAGTCAGGCATGTGACAGGTAAAGCTAACATTCAAGATCGCTGTTTTAATTCCCCGGCTTTCGACGATATCCACTACTTCAGAAGTTAGTACTCCGGTTTGCCAGGTAAACGCAGACCCCGGTTCCAGAATGATCCGTAAATGGGGATAACGGGACTTCAATCCTTTCAGGAGTGCAATCAGATGATCCGTATCATAATCTTTTCCGGTCATCAGATGCCCACCGCCCAGATTTAACCATTTGATCCGGGAGAACCAACACGAGAATCTCTCTTCTATATGCTGCAACGTATGTTCCAATTCAAAGGAAGATGACTCACAATGGCAGTGGCAATGAAAACCCTCAATGCCTTTCGGTAAAGGATCGGGCAACAAATCGGACGTCACTCCGAAACGGGTGCCGGGAGCACACGGATCATACAGTTCGGTCTCTACCTCTGAGTATTCGGGATTGATCCGGATACCACAGGAAATCCCTTCTTTCGCGGCCATTGAATAGAACCGGTGGAACTGGGAAAGAGAATTAAATGTAATGTGACTACTGCAACGTATAATCTCCGGAAACTCCTCTTCGGTGTATGCGGGCGAATAAGTATGGGCTTTACTTCCAAATTCTTCCAAAGCCAAACGCGCTTCGTACACCGAACTTGCCGTGGAGTGTTCAATATACTCCCGGAATATCGGAAATGAACGCCAGATGGCGAACGACTTAAAAGCAAGAATGATCTCAACTCCGGCTTGCTCTTTCACACTTCGAATCAAGCTCAGATTCTTTCTTAAAAGATCCTCTTCCATGATATAACAAGGAGAAGGAAACTGGGAAAAGTCTATCATTATGACTTATATCTTACATATTTAATATTTTAAAACGGGCAAAACGCAATAACAACTGCTTATCTCCTGCGTTACGGAAATGGATCGTAGCCTTCGTATTATCTCCGGCTTCTTCAATCTTCATGACTTCCCCAACACCGAAACGTTCATGCTCAATCATTTGCCCCACTTGCAGATCGGGAAGCGGCGAAGACGAACGGGAAGCCGAAGATGGCGATGAAACTCCAACACGTTTCAATGTATGGGAGGCGGCAGGCTTCGGAGAAAAAACGATCTTTCTATCCCGTTGTTTGTTACGGAAATTGTTTGCCCTTTCGTCCACCTGAGCGCTGATACCGGCTTCCTCCGGAAAAGATAAATAACAGGTATCGATATCCCTGAGAAAACGGCTTGGACTGCTGAACTCCATTTTACCATACCGTAAGCGGGATTTCGCATAGGAAAAAAAGCAGTGCTCTTCGGCACGGGTAATAGCCACATAGAACAGCCTGCGTTCTTCTTCCATCGCCTGAGGAGATTCCGCCATTCCACTTGGAAAGAGATTCTCTTCCAGTCCCACAACAAAGACATTCGGAAATTCCAGTCCCTTTGCCGAGTGAATCGTCATCAATGTAACCTTCTTATCATCACCCTCTTTGTCCAAGTCCTGATCGGTCAGCAAAGACACTTCCGAAAGAAAATCCGCCAAAGAAACATTTGTGTTTCCTTCTTCCAAACGCTCCGAGCAGAAGTCATGCATTCCATTGGCCAACTCTTCTATATTCTCCTTCCGGCTCATATCCTCCGGGGTATCGCCTCGGAGAATCTCATTCATGATGCCAGACTTACGGATGACCTCTACCCCAACTTCGTATGCATTCTTTTCAACTTGCATTTCCATAAACGTTTCGATCAACTCACGAAAAGCTCGTAACTTCGACAATGTACCTTTACTTATGTCCAAACCATAAGTCGCAGGTTCTGCTATTACCTGCCATAAACTCACATGACGGCTGATCGCACTGTCAATTATTTTACCCAGTGTGGTGTTTCCTATTCCACGCGCCGGATAATTGATGACTCGCTTAAAAGCCTCTTCATCATTAGGGTTCACGATCAACCGAAAATAGGCGATCGCATCCTTGATTTCTTTGCGATGGTAAAAAGAAAGACCACCATATATTTTATAAGGTATAGCGCGTTTGCGCATAGCCTCCTCAAACGCCCGACTCTGCGCATTCGTACGATACAAGATTACAAAGTCGGCGTACTCATAACCTTTACTGTAGCGCATTTCAACGATTTTATTCACCACAATCTGCGCTTCTTCCATATCCGAGTATGCCTGGAACACCCCGATCGCTTCTCCCCGTTCTTTTTCCGAGAAAACAGCCTTCCGAATCTGCCTCTCATTCTTCTCGATCAGGCTATTCGCTGCGTTCACAATAGTCTGCGTGGAGCGGTAATTCTGTTCCAGCTTGAATATCTTTGTTTGAGGAAACATATCCGGAAAATCAAGCATATTGTCAATATTTGCTCCACGAAACGAATAGATACTTTGCGCATCGTCACCTACTACACAAAGCATCCGGCTTAACTTGCTCAGTTCTGACACGATCGTATGTTGCGCATAGTTTGTGTCCTGATACTCATCTACCAGAACATAGCGGAATTGCGCGCGATATTTCTCCAGCGCTTCCGGAAAGTCACGGAACAATATAAAGGTATAAAACAGCAGATCGTCAAAATCCATGGCTTCCGATTGCCGGCAGCGCTCCCAGTAACGACTGTAAATGTCGCGTACGGCAGGCATCTTGTCTGCATTATCACGTTCACAAACCTCCTTGCTTGCCGCATATGCAGATGGCAAGACCAAGCGGTTCTTCGCGTTCGATATACGCGCTTGTATGTTCCCTGGTTGATATAGTTTATCATTCAACCCCATTTCCTTAACAATAGAACGGATCAAGCTTTTCGAGTCTGCCGTATCATAGATGGTGAACTTTGACGTGAATCCCAGACGCGTAGCTTCGGCGCGTAAAATACGGGAGAAGATCGAGTGAAACGTTCCCATCCATAACCGGCCGGCAAGCCTCTCTCCTACTTTCTTGCCGATACGTTCCTTCATTTCCCGCGCCGCTTTGTTCGTAAAAGTCAGTGCGAGAATATTCCAGGGATTATATCCGTTTTCGAGCAAATAAGCTATCTTATAAGTCAGTACGCGTGTTTTCCCCGAACCTGCGCCTGCAATAACAAGCGATGGCCCTTCGTTGTACATCACTGCTGCAAATTGATTCGCGTTAAGTTCGCTGATATAGTCTATTGACATGCTATTTTTATGTCGATGATTGAATACTACATTGATTTTATCTATGCAAAGATAGAAGAAATTTCATTCACATCCGTACAATTTCATATAAGAGACTATTATCTTTACAGACGAATTAATCATTCATATTTATTAATATGAATACAATATTAACATCTTTAATACGAACAGTTATGACTTACGAAATGCCTAAACTTCCTTATGCAGACAGCGCATTGGAACCTGTTATTAGCCAACAGACGATCCAATTCCATTACGGTAAACATTTGCAGACCTATGTAAATAACCTCAATAATCTGGTATCCGGTACTGAATTTGAAGGAAAAACCGTAGAGCAGATCGTTGCTTCCGCGCCCGACGGCGCTATCTTTAACAACGCCGGACAAGTGCTGAACCATGCGCTTTACTTTACTCAGTTTATTCCTGATCAAAAGAGCGCTGAGCCAACCGGTGGGCTTGCCGAAGCCATTACACGCAATTTTGGTAGCTTTGCCGAATTCAAAAAGAAATTCAACGAAGCGTCCGTAACATTGTTTGGCGCAGGTTGGTCTTGGCTGGCGGCAGACAAAGACGGCAAATTGCATATCACCAAAGAAGCGAACGGCGGCAACCCTGTTCGTGCAGGACTGACCCCGCTTCTCGGATTCGACGTATGGGAACATGCATACTACCTGGACTATCAGAACCGTCGCGCCGACCATATCGAAGCCCTTTGGAAAATTATCGATTGGGATGTTGTGGAAAAACGCTATAAATAGCGGCGCGGGTTCCAATAGGACGAACGGGTTTTCCCATGCGTATGATGAGGGTCATTCCATAAAAGCTCAACTAACAAAATTTATAGTAAACATTATAGTCTGGAAACACTATTTTGTTAACTTTGCTTATATAACAAGTATAAGGCATGAAGCTCATCGTAATCACCAGTCCTACATTCTTTGTAGAAGAGGATCAAATTATTACAGTCCTTTTCGAGGAAGGATTGGATATACTACATCTCAGAAAGCCCGAAACCTCCGCCATGTATTCGGAGAGGTTACTGACATTAATACCCGAAAAGTACCATAAACGTATCGTAACCCATGAACACTTTTATCTGAAAGAAGAATTCAACCTTATGGGTATCCACCTTAATACGCGCAACCCCCACGAACCCCATGATTATGCCGGGCACATCAGTTGCTCATGCCGCACGATCGAAGAGGTGACGAAGAAAAAACATTTCTATGATTATACCTTTCTGAAAGCCATGTACGAAAACAATCCGGATGGCGGAAAGCTTTCTAACTTCACCGCCGAAGAAATACGCGAAGCTGCCAAAGAAGGAATTATTGATACCGGAGTCATGGCTTTCGGAGGAATCACTCCCGAAAATATCCTGGAGGTAAAAGATTTCGGATTCGGTGGAGTTGTTATTATGAACGACATTTGGAATAAGTTTGATCCCTGTTGCGATCAAGACTACCGGAGAATCATCGAACACTTCAAGAGACTAAAAGAGATGGCAGACTAATCTTCCTGTTCTTAAATAACTCTTAAAATTGTTCCAATACTTGTATGCGTTTCTTTATAGGTGGATGCGTTGCGAACAATCCGCTCAATCCGCTAAATACTCCTTTTACATGCTTTCCCGGATGCTCAATGAAAAGTTGCGCTACATCATCGCGTGTAACCGCTTCGATATCAGGATCAGCAGAGATCTTACGTAATGCGCTTGCCAGCGCCCATGGCATTTTCGTCATTTCGGCAGCTCCGGCATCCGCCAGATATTCGCGCTTACGTGATATGGCAAAACGCATCAACGAGGAAAAAAGGAATCCTATAGCAGCTACTAAAGCGATAAGTAAAATAAGCGCGCCACTTCCCTCTTTGTTGTTACGACTACGCCCACCGGAGTAGAATGCCGTACGCATAGCGATCTCGGCCAACATAGCGAAAATTCCCACAAACACAATGGAGATAATCAACAGGCGAACATCATGGTTACGTATGTGCGAAAGCTCGTGGGCAATCACAGCATTCAGTTCTTCATCATTCAACTTATTGATAATCCCTCTGGACAGCGTCACCGTATATGTCCTTTCGTTTATACCACTGGCAAAAGCATTCAGTGAATCGTCCTCAATAACATTCACCTTGGGCATCTTCATACCTTGCGACATACATAAATTCTCCACCAGATTATACACCCGTTTGTTTTCTTTGCGTGATAAACTGTGCGAACTTGTCGCGGAATTTATGATGGCAGTATTCGTAAAATAAGCAATGATAAACCAAATCAGCACTCCACCGATAGTATAAGGCGTAATCTGTATAAACAATTGCATAGTCATATCCCGGATTCCCTGAACTTCATAACTTTCTTCCGCAGAGAAGATTACCAGCAGGTAGCAAAACAAAAGCACCAATCCGACGACCAGACATGGAAACAAGCAAAGCA
Source organism: Mediterranea sp. (in: CFB group bacteria) (assembly GCA_031259755.1). Taxonomy (GTDB): domain Bacteria; phylum Bacteroidota; class Bacteroidia; order Bacteroidales; family Bacteroidaceae; genus Bacteroides. The sequence goes on from JAIRKY010000115.1 coordinate 6,066, forward strand.
GGATCAACGATCGGATGTTGTTCCTGCTCTGCTGTGTTTGTATTCCAATATATTGCATAACGAATAATGAGTTTTTAGAACCGGATTTCAGGTGCATCCTGAAGAGTTGACCGCTGCTCTCCCAAATCGAACATGATCTCTTTGCGGAAGCCAAACATTCCGGCGACAATGTTCGATGGGAATGTTTCCACCGCATTATTCAGTTCTTTCGTAGCCGAGTTAAAGTAGCGTCTCACCGCAGCCAGTTTATTCTCAATATCGGATATCTCTTCCTGCAACTGAAGGAAATTCTGATTGGCTTTCAAATCCGGATAAGCTTCCAGCGTGATCTTCAAACCCGAAAGCGCGGAAGTCAACGCGTTTTCCGCTACGATCTTTTCGTCAATCGTCTTTGCACCCAACGCGCCATTACGGGCATTGATCACTCTTTCCAGCGTATCTTTTTCATGGGTGGCATATCCTTTCACGGTTTCTACCAACTGGGGAATCAGGTCGTGACGTTGTTTCAATTGCACATCAATATCCGCAAAAGCATTTTCCCTGTTGTTTCTCAGTTTCACAAGCAAGTTATACTTAGATATCATCAGGATCACCAAAATAGCTACTATAGCCAGAATAACAATCATTGTTACAGACATACGTTTTGTTTTTATGTTAATATTACGATCGCAAAGATAATGTTTTTATCACTAGTGTCCCATTAAAATTGGGACGTTATTAAAAATTAAA
>JAIRKY010000053.1 GCA_031259755.1 Mediterranea sp. (in: CFB group bacteria)
GCGGGTAATGTACCCAGGATCGCACCCTCGCCACGGGTGGCACCCACGTCATTTATACGACTGGACAACTGAATGGATAACCCATTCGCATCGTCCGAAAGATGCTCGGACTTCGAACAACCAAACATGGCCGCTAAGGCCAACAATAACAAAACATTCTTCTTCATTTCTACTTAAATTTTAAATGATTAATAATTTGATTTAATAGCTATTCTCCTTATTATGTATCCCAACGAGGGGGATATTATATTTAAAACCCACTATACAAACGCGCCGACAGAACAAAAGCTGCTCATTAAACGATCGTTTAATGAGCAGCTTTTCGGGGCGGTTCGGAGCCTCTCCGGAGAAGCCGTTTTCCTAGTACTCAAAGACTCACCGGGAACGCCCGCCGGCAGGGAGATACGGGCGACTTTGAAAAAATAATCGCCGTAAAGTTTGTATGGTATAAATAAAAGGTTTATTTTCGTGCTCATTAAACGATCGTTTAATGAGCAGCCTTGTTTTCAGTTATTTTCTCTTACAACCAATTTCCACTTCATACCTGTAACAGAGGCGTACGGGTGAGGATGTGTTTGAAATAAACTGACCTGTTTATGATGGTTTTTTCATAAAGATCCCCTGTCTTTGGAGCCATCATCTGGCTGTCGCAAAAAATATAGGATTACTATTCGATACCTCAACTGATAATATCGGTTTGCATCTCAAAAACATTTATGTTGAAGGCGAATTGAATGAGGTTTCAACTACCGAGGATTTCTCGGTAGTTCAACAAGGAGGTAGTCGCGAAGTTTGCAGAACGATAAAACCTACGCGCGACGGTTCCACGGTGGCTGAGTAAGAGCGCCGGAAGGAACAAAATGGTTGCCGCTTCTCAATCTTAATTATCAACTGTCAGCTTCCTGTACCGTACGCGCTTGGGTTCTTCATGACCCAAACGTTTCAGTTTATTCTCTTCGTACTCCGAATAGGAACCCTCAAAGTAGAATACGTTAGAATCACCCTCAAAAGCAAGAATATGCGTACAGATACGGTCCAGGAACCAGCGGTCGTGGGAAATAACCACGGCGCAACCGGCAAAGTCTTCCAAGCCTTCTTCCAATGCGCGTAGCGTATTGACGTCAATGTCATTGGTCGGCTCATCGAGCAGCAACACGTTACCTTCCTGTTTCAGCGCGATAGCCAAGTGTAAGCGATTGCGTTCGCCCCCTGAAAGCACGCCGCAAAGTTTTTCCTGATCGCCACCGGAGAAGTTGAAACGCGACAAGTAGACGCGCGCATTCATATCACGCCCACCCATACGGATGAGTTCGTTTCCTCCGGAGATCACCTCGTATACGCTCTTGTTCGGGTCAATGTCCTTATGTTGTTGGTCTACATACGAGATCTTTACGGTTTCTCCTACTTCGAATACGCCTTTATCGACCGTCTCCATTCCCATGATCAGGCGGAAAAGCGTAGTTTTACCTGCGCCGTTAGGCCCGATAACCCCTACAATACCATTCGGCGGCAACATGAAGTTCAGGTCATCAAAGAGCAACTTGTCGTCATAAGCCTTAGCTACATGAATGGCTTCGATCACCTTATTACCCAGACGCGGCCCGTTGGGAATGAAGATCTCAAGCTTCTCTTCTTTTGCCTTTACGTCTTCGTTCAGTAGCTTATCATAAGAATTCAAACGCGCCTTGCCTTTGGCCTGGCGGGCTTTGGGAGCCATACGCACCCATTCCAGCTCTCTTTCGAGGGTTTTGCGGCGTTTGCTGGCGGTCTTCTCTTCCATCTCCATACGTTTGGTCTTCTGTTCCAGCCAGGAAGAGTAGTTTCCTTTCCATGGAATGCCTTCACCACGGTCCAGTTCGAGGATCCAGCCGGCGACATGGTCAAGGAAGTAACGGTCGTGGGTTACGGCGATTACGGTACCCTCATACTGTTGCAGATGCTGTTCCAGCCAGTCGATCGATTCGGCGTCAAGGTGGTTGGTAGGCTCATCGAGCAAAAGAACATCCGGCTTTTGTAATAACAGACGGCATAAAGCCACACGACGGCGTTCACCTCCTGATAAATGTTTGACCAACCGGTCTTCCGGCGGGCAGCGAAGGGCATCCATCGCCCGTTCCAGCTTCGTATCCAGATTCCATGCGTCTGTTGCGTCGATCTTGTCTTGCAGTTCGGCCTGACGGGTAAAAAGTTTGTCCATCTTGTCCGGGTCTTCATAATATTCCGGTTCGCCAAACTTCAAGTTGATCTCTTCGTATTCTTTCAGCGTGTCTGCGATGGGTTGTACACCTTCCATCACGACTTCCTTCACCGTCTTTTCGTCGTCCAGCTTCGGTTCCTGTTCGAGATAGCCTACCGAATAACCCGGCGAGAACGCCACTTCACCTTGATAAGATCTCTCCAGTCCGGCAATGATCTTCATCAACGTGGACTTACCTGAACCGTTAAGACCGATGACGCCGATCTTAGCGCCATAAAAGAAAGACAGGTAGATGTCTTTCAAAACATACCTGTTGGGTTGGAAGGCCTTGCTCACTCCAACCATCGAAAAGATTATCTTTTTATCGTCTGCCATATTATAGGATCTATTATGAATCATAAACGGCGCAAAGATAGGAAAAAGTTGCTCTGGCTCCTATCTTCTAACTGCTAACAGCGCATAAAGTCGCTCTTTAAGTTTACTTTTGACCTCATCCATCGAAAGTTCGTATCCCAACTCTTTCTGTAAAGAGGTAACACCCTTATCCATAAATCCGCAAGGGTTGATCGATCTGAAGTAGCGAAGATCGGTATTCACATTTAATGCAAGGCCATGCATGGTAACGTAGCGGCTACTACGAACCCCCATGGCGCAGATCTTTCGGGCGGTAGGCCTGTCGCCATCCAGCCAAACGCCGGTAGCCTTCTCCAGGCGGCCGGCAGTGATGCCGTAAAAGGCGCATACGCGGATGATCGCTTCTTCAAGGAGATGGATATACTCCTTTAAGCCTAACCTGAAATCTTCAAGGTTGAGGATTGGATAACAAACCTGTTGACCGGGGCCATGATAGGTGATGTCACCCCCCCGGTCCGTATGGTATAACGTGGCATGCATAGCTTTCAACCGCTCCTCGTCAAGAAGCATATTGTTCACTTTGCCGCTACGTCCAAGCGTATAAACATGCGGATGTTCACAAAAGACGACCTCGTTCCTGTAAAACTTTCCTGCCAGTTTAGCGGCGATAACAGCATCGAATAATTCACTCTGACGCCGCCACGACTGATCATACGGAATAAGCCCCCAATCGGTGAAAAGCAAGCTTTGTGTGGATCCGCCGTTCGCTGTCACTTGCGTAAAATGAGAATTTCCCGGACAATATTAGGCGTGATGTTACCGGATTCCCCAAGTTTCCATTGACGTTCTTCCATGCGTTTGTAAACTTTGTTGATGGCTTCATCGCCAAGCCCGTAATCGGACAGGTGTGTTTTTGCTCCCATTGATATAAAAAAGTCTTCGATGGCGTCAATTGTTTCACCGATAGTGACCTCCTGATCGATCTTATTTACGTCGAAGACTTCATAGCCTAACGATCTGATCTTTTCAAACTTACCTTCCCACGTCACCCTTATCACTCCCGGAAGGATGATGGCCAGCGTACGCGCATGATCCAAACCGTAGAATGCCGTAAGTTCATGTCCTATCATGTGGGTAGTCCAGTCCTGAGGTATGCCTTTTCCGAACCATCCGTTCAACGCCCATGTCGAAGCCCACATCAGGTTGGCGCGTACGTCATAGTCGGTTGGCCTTTTCAAGGCTTTAGGGCCTTCCGCCACAATCGTTTTCAGCACTCCTTCGAACATCCTGTCCTGCAACGTGGAGTCACCTTCATAGTGTGTGAGATATTGCTCGGTGACATGCACAAAGGTATCTATCACACCATTTCCCACCTGACGGGGAGAGAGTGTAAAGGTTGTCGTGGGGTCGAGCACGGAAAATTTCGGATATACCAGAGGAGAGCCGAAAGACAGTTTTTCCTGGATGCTTACCCGCGAGATAACGCTTCCGTCGTTCATCTCGGAACCGGTAGCCGGAAGGGTCAGGATCGTACCGAATGGCAACGCCTTTTTAATTTCCGCGCCCTTTGAAAGGATATCCCAGGGATCACCACCCTCAAAATATACTGCCGCGGCGATGAACTTTGTAGCGTCGATAACAGAACCTCCACCTACGGCCAGTAAATAATCAATGCCTTTTTCTTTGATGACATCCACTACCTTCATACATGTTTCGTAGTGCGGATTAGGTTCAATGCCCGAAAACTCGTGTACTTCATAACCCGAAAGCGCGTCCATCACCTGGCTGTATACGCCGTTCTTCTTGACGCTGCCTCCCCCGTATATGACCAGTACCTTATTGTCGGACGGTATTTCACCTTTTATCTCTTGTATGGTGTCTTTACCGAATATGATCTTTACCGGATTAACAAAACTGAAATTCTTCATTGTATTGTTCTTTTTGGTTATTTCCTTTTGCCTACCGTCTGGGTTAAGATAGGTTGCAGGTTTTCTTCCAGCTTTAACGCCTCTTTAACCACGTTGGCGTCAAACCATGCCCTGACAACAGTCGCCAGGTTTTCCGATGCGCAGAACAGGTAAATGTTTTGAGAGATAAACCCGCTGTCGGTCGCTCCCGAACCTTGTTTGCTCTTGTCCTCGACAAAGACGATGTTTACCGGCGCCGTCGCTACGAAATCCTGTTTACCCATTTTCCCACGGATGTCACCCTTTACTTTCTGCACCAGCTTATTGGCTTTGGCATCATAAAAATAAGCTCCCGATCTTAATACGACATACAAATCCAGTTCCTGTTTGTTGCTGGCGGAAGGAGCCGTACGTTTATCGCTGCGGTTGAATCCCCATGCCGCCCATAGCATGTTGGACAAGGTTTGCTTATCCAGATCGGCAACGCTGAATTCACGGGAAGAGGAACGCTTGCTTAGCGCCTCCATAAGCGGCATACCGCCGGTCTTTACCGGTTCAGGAAGGACGATGTCCTGCGCTGAAACATGTAAAGTCATAAATAATCCTGTAAGTAAAACTACTTTTTTCATTCGTTTGTTTTTTAAATGGTTGTGAATGTTGATTATGAAATATAGTACATTTGCATATAATTCTACAAATATAAAAAAACGGATTATAAAATAAAAGAACAAATTTCTATATTTATAATAGTTTATGAAAGATCAAAGAAGATTGTTGCATAAGTGTATGCATGCCGAAATTCCGGTATTTGTATTGTGTGGTAGTGATTCCTGCGCTGTGGAGTCGCTGAAAGAATATTATCGGATAGCCCGGGAAAAAGGGTGTACGCCTGAATTTCTGGATGACCTTCAACTGCTGATCAATGATTTTGAACGTTTTCAAAACGAAGAACCAGAGAAAATCGCCTTGCCGGATTAGCCGTTTTTTCTTTTTTATGATTATCTTCGTAGCCAAGATATAGTCTATACTCTTTCTGTCGTATTAAAAAAACATTATGTCCATGAAGAAGATCTTGTATTTCGCGTTTTTGGTTTCCTTCCTTTTCTCATGCAAGCGACCTGATGCGCCGTCTGTGGTTTATTCGCAGGAGATGGTCGAGTCTCTTGTGTTGAAAACGTTTGTGAATAATAAGCATGAGCAACAATTGGCTACGGCAAATTGGAGCTATGTACCCGGCTTGGTGGCTTTCGGTGTATTGAAGGCGTGGAAACAATATCCTGAGCATACGGAATATTATGATGTAGTAAAAGCTTATGCCGATTTCTGCCTGAATGGCCGGGATACGGTAAAAGTGGGAGAAAGTAATATTGATGACCTGGCCGCAGGGAAGATCCTTTTTATGTTGTATGAAACCGAAATAAAGAAAGGGAACGAAGAAGATGCGGAACGATATAAAGCGTGCGCTACTTTCCTGAGGAACAAATTAAAGTTCCATCATAAGCGTATTGATAATTCCAAACCGGGTGCGGGCGGTTTCTTCCATAAAGCTATCTATCCGAATCAGATGTGGTTGGACGGATTGTATATGGGGCCATCCATGTATGCCGAATGGCAAGCCATGTTCGGTGAAGAGTTGGGAGAAGAAGACAACGCCCGGTCATGGTCGGATATCGCTCTTCAGTTTACTACCATACACCGATATACGTATGATAAAAACAAAAAGCTGAATTATCACGGATGGTCTGCCGATCCTTCCGATCCGAATTCGTTCTGGGCATGCCGGGACGGGGAATATAAAGGTTGCTCTCCGGAATTCTGGGGTAGAGGAATGGGCTGGTACTTCGCCGCGGTGATCGATGTTTTGGAGCTTATGCCGGATACACATCCCGACTATCCGAAACTTGTTTCCATCGCTGATGATGTTGCCGGAGGATTGGCGTTATATCAGGATAAGCAGACCGGATCATGGTACCAGTTGCTGCAATATGACCATCAGATGAAAAGCGATCATATCGGTGATACCGTTGATGGTAAAGTTTATAATGTTTGCGATAAACCCAATTATTTGGAGGCTTCGGCTTCGGCGATGTTTACTTATGCCTATCTGAAAGGAATGCGCTTAGGCGTTCTGGATCGGAAAGCCTATCTGGATGTTGCGGAAAAAGCATACCGGGGCTTGTTGGACAACTTCATCCGTAAAGAAGAAAACGGTGATTTGAGGATCATTCAGTCTTGCGCTTCCGCCGGATTAGGCCCGTCGGGAAATCATTCCAGAACCGGAACGATCAATTATTACCTGTGCGGTAACGATGTTACTATTGTTCAGAATGAAGGTAAGGCGGTCGGTTCGTTTATCATGGCCAGCCTGGAATTTGAACTGTGGCGGACAACCACTCCTTAAAATTCATGAAAACACGGGAGTAAATCCAACTATTCACTCCCTTTTTCTTAATCAATGTTATAGTATATTGTATTGAGTTATAATGTTTTGAAGTTATGGAGAAATCAAATACATTTGCACATGTTTTTCATAGTATTAGATTTAAGGTTAACAAAGATTGGTCGCTCGTGATGAGTGGCCTTTTTTTTTAGGACTGTTCTCTACGAATACACATTAGAAAATCAGAAAATAAGAAGATATGTATTGCGCTTGGATTGAATCGCTGTTCATAATGACGCTCTTGTCCATATCCGGCTTTGCCCAACCGGCAAATTACGCCGAACTGTATCCGAAAGAGTGCAGGGAAACCCTGTATGCTTTTGCCCGGTATGAAAGTCGGTTTGCAGAGGCAGGCGAACCGGCGGGTTTGAGCGGTGAATTTGTTTTTGCTATTGTCGCGCCCGAAATTTCACAGTTCAGTTATTTGGGAAACAAGTTGCAAACCTACTCGTTGAAAGTGATGTATGTCCAGTACGGTAAACATTACGCTAATTTCTCTGTAGGTTTGCTGCAAATGCAGCCCGCATTTATAGAGCAGTTGGACGACAGTATACGAACAAACGGATACCTGGAGGCGCAGTTTTCAGATTACCTGATCGACAGACCCACAGACCGCGAAAAGCGGGTCGAAATTGTGAACCGCCTGAACGATACCGAATGGCAGATAAGGTATTTGTCCGTTTTTTGTACGCTCATCCACAAGCGGTTTGCCCATATGCAATTTGCCGATGAAACCGAAAAGCTACGATTCTACGCCGTCGCCTATAACGCCGGATTACACCGGACAGAAGCGGACCTGCGGCAAATAGGCGAAAAGGCGCAGTTCCCGCATTTCTCGCGGCACAAATTCAAATATGCCGATGTGGCGACATGGTTTTGGCATACAATCACTCAGGAAAATAGATAAAAACAGCGGATCATGCGCATGACGACCCTTTCATCATGCGCATGACAACCCCTCCATCATGCGCATGACAACCCCTTCATCATGCGCATGACAACCCCCTCATCATGCGCATGACGGAACCCTCATCATGCGCATGACGGAACCGCCGGGGTATAACCCTGTATGCATCACCATACCGTCCCGCTCCGGCTTTTTAAGCATAAGGGTGGCCGGAACACCCCTGCCGGAAGCCCGCACCCGATCTTTCGCACCGTTCGGACATTCCGAAGATGTTATTTATTATAAAACAACGTTAAATATTCCAAGTCCCATACGGCTGTATCTTCATGTTTATTTATCTCAGACTCGTCCCTGCAATTATCGTCAGTACAATAGTGCATCAAAAATGATGTAATATTATTTCATCTCCCGGAGACCGGAGCTCCTGAAGCCATTCCAAAACCGGACATTTGCGCGTTTCGATTAAAATCTCCATATTTATCTTCTTTCTGTCACCTGCCGGTGTTTATCAGTACAGGTCGGTTGGATAGCCCATTATAGTATGCTTTAAATATGATTGGATCGTTATATTTAAAAGATAGGAAAAAGAGAGAAAACTACCAACCGGTAAACTCTTTTGTTAAATCAAAACAGGTTCTAAGAAATCGAAAATATCCCCGTCTTCATTCATTAACAGAAGAAAATATATGAAAACAAAAAAACTCTCTTTTGCGATGCTGCTGGTTGTGGCTGTCGCAATGTCCGCTTTCGGGCAAACTTCCAAGCGGGAAGTGGTGTTTACAATGAACGCCAACGAAGTGATCTATCAGAACGAATATGCTTTGTTCCAAACGTTCAATCGAAATCGTTTCGCGTGTATAACGCTTGATACGATAACGGACAAATACACTTTCGTTTTTAATGGGGAAAGAATAAAAACAGCGTCAAGCTGCGGTAATCAGTGGGACGATGAGTGGCATTTATATTATATCAATCCCGGCGAGGCGAAGGGATATATTTTCGCATACCGGGAAAACGGCAGATGGTACATCAATTACCGTGGCGTTGTGGATGGAGGGTTTGATGATGTTACTCTTTTTTCTTCAGATTATGAAGGAGAAAGATACACTCCGGAAAAGAACTACGATTATTTGTATAAACTTGCCGGCAGGTGGTATGTCAGTAAAAACGGGAAAAACAGGAAAATAAGTTTAATTGAAAGGACAGGCGAATACGGAAAATACTATGTCAATGTCAATGGCTCTACCGTCGGTGGGCCTTATGGAAGCTTTGTTGACTACTTGACACTCACCGAAAGCGGGAAATATGCTTATTGTTATTGGGATAACGGCTACTATGTCAATGTCAATGGTTCTACCGTCGCCGGGCCATACGAATCCATTTACGGCTTAACACTTACCGAAAGCGGGAAATACGCTTATTCTTATCGTGATAACGGAAAACACTATGTCAATGTCAATGGCTCTACCGTCGGTGGGCCTTAAGGAAGCTTTTTTGACTACTTGAAACTCACCGAAAGCGGGAAATCTGCTTATTGTTATTGGGA
>JAIRKY010000081.1 GCA_031259755.1 Mediterranea sp. (in: CFB group bacteria)
ACAACGCTCTGTGAGAGGAACCCGCCGGACATGCCCATCGGGTCGTTTTCCCAGTCTTCCACCAGGCTGTTCACGTTCAGCGGAGCGAACAAGGGAATGTTCTGCCTGTCTAAGTAATCCACGATATAATCCCCCATACGCCCATGCGCCATGTTGATGACTGCGGATGGTTGTACGGAGTCTATATGATACCTGTCGATGAACATCTTCATGCTGCGCACGGGATAAACCACATTGCCGGCCTCTTCCAGTTTCGCGATCAAATCGGTTGGTTCGCCCATCTGCCCGGTGATGACGATGGCCGGAGCGCCCTCTTTCAGCAAGCTGTTCGCTTTCAGGAAAGCGTTGTATTCGGCTACGGTGTTAAAGCCGAGTTCTTCTTCATCCGGTTTCTTCGGATCAATGTGGTAAATCATGTCATTGCTGCGTTTCATCACGGCTTCCGGTTCATTAACGGAAATGAGCTTGCCATCCATGTACTTACGCACATAGTTCAGTAAGCTGCGGTAATTGCGGCGTCCGCCGTTGCCCAGCCAAGCCTGTAATTTATCTGCCTGAATGGAGTCCAGAGAAACAATCCGGTTGGCAGGATTAGTGGCGGAAACAGTCAGGACAGGCAGGCCTCCGTCGGCCGCTCTCTGAATTCGCGCGCGTTGTTCTTCGGTTATTCGCATCCCCATGCCATTGATGAAGACCATGTCATAAGACGTCAATTTATCCAGTTCGTCCGTACTAAGTTCGGATATCTTTATAAACGAATTGTCATTAGCCTTGGATATCTGTCCGAGGGTAATGACCTGATAGTTTACGAACGCCACTTTGGTCGCACCGAACCACAGATTCCATGCACCCAGCAGCAACAGTAATAAAAGGACGGCTATACCGCCGCCCGTCAATAGTTGTTTTTTCTTCATATTTCAGTTTTGCATTTATAATCTAAACATATCAGCGATATTGATATTTATCGTTCCAATCACGGAGATTCCTTTTTGCGGGACTTGCAAGGAGCTGTCGGAAGCTTTATCCTTGTAGTTGAACAGGTTGTCCACGCCGACATTCAGCGAGACGCCTCCGGGTAAAACGATTCCGGTATTCAGCGAATACATGGTACGCGTATCGTAAGTGGTTTTCGTATAGGCATAGGCGCCGTCGTCGTTCGCCGTTCTGGTATACGTATCGAATCCAGCCCCCCATTGACCGTTCAGAGAGCAATTAAAGCCGATCTTTCCGAACTTGCGCGCGTACATCGCATTGAAGGTTGCCGTGTGCGGACGTACGATTGAAGTATTCCGCCCGTCTACTTCCGAATAGTCGTCGGTCCAGGCATACGAAGCTGTCAATATCAGCCCGAAGCCGAAACGGTAACGCAAGATGCTTTCCACAGAAGCGGTCTTGGCTTTTTGGGCGTTGACATACATCATGTCACTCGATCCGTCGCCCAAGGACATATAGGCTATTTTATTCTTGAAACGATTGTGTGCGAAAGCGACTGACATGTTAAACCCTCCTTTGTTATATTCGGCCGACAAAGAATATTGGTTGCTGGTTTCCGGTTTCAGGTCCGGATTTCCATAAAGCATGAACCAACCCATTCCTCCCATATCGTACGCCTGATAAAGTTCTTTCAGAGACGGAGAGCGGAAACCTTGTGCGTATCCGGCACGGAAAGTCAGGAAGTCAAAAGCATGCCACATGGCAGACAGTTTCGGGGTGACGTGCCAATAGTATTTCTTGTGATAATCGGCACGCACACCGGCCACAACATTCAGTTCGTCGGTTATGTTCCAGGTTTCCTGCGCATAGAATGCGTACGCCTGGTTGCTGACGTGCGAACTGTCTTCCAGCATATAGTGTTTCAGGTATTCCATATCTCCCTCGAAACCGGCGCTGACGGTATGGTTACCGAATGTGCCCGTATAGTCCAGACGGAGGGTCTGCTTGATATTACGGTAATTGGTGTACGTGGAGTCTATCCGGAAATAATGGTTGTCCTTTTTATAATTGTCGTAGATATATCCTGCGGTGATCTGCTGATTCTCTGAAGGAAGATATTTTATCTTTCCGCCGAAGGAATGATCCACAAAATATTCCTGGTAAAGTCTTCCGGTGCGTATATCCCGCTGATTGCGGTAGTAGGCGCCTTTAATGTCCGCGCTCAACTTTTCGTTGAAGGTATAGCCCAGTTTCTGCATAAAGTCCCAGATGTTGTAACCCCAAACAGTTGTAGATGAAGGCGTTCCCTTCGTTTCAGAAGTAGTCCCGTCACTGCCTTCCGTAATGGTGGTCTTTCCTTCCTCGTCACCTATGATATACGTATCTTTTGTACGGAAAGTCAAACTGGAATAAGAGGTCAGACGATCTTTCTTCAGACCGATAGAGCCGGTATATTTCTGCCCGTTAGAACCGGCGTAGCGCGCGTTTAGATTGGCTGTGAAAGGACGGTTGGCGGTTTTGGTAATGATATTGATAACACCGCCCAATGCGTTGGATCCGTAAATAGTCGACTGCGCCCCTTTGATGACCTCGATGCGTTCAATGTCGTCTATATTGAAACGGGTGAAGTCCACATTATGGTCGGCGCCTTCGCCGCTGACACGCTCACCATCTATCAGGAAGAGCATATACTCGCCTTCCATACCTTGATAGGATATTTCGGGTTGCTGGCTCATGGAGTTATATCTGATCTGCAGGCCAGGCAGTTCGTATTGTAACAATGTCTCTATAGTCATCGGGTTAAGAGCCTGAATGTCTTTCTGAGAGATGACACGGGTAATGACCGGTACATCCTTCAGCGGCTTCTCGATGAACGAACCGGTAACTACCACATCGTTCAACACGTTGGTGGAAGGCTTCAGTTTCACCTGCAACTCTGCCGGATCCAGAGAAGAGGAAGCGTTCAACGTCTGCGGGTCATAACCTACGAAAGATACTTGCAGCGTATATTTTTTCGCTTCATCCAGACGGATGATAAATTCTCCGTTCGAGTTGGTGCCGGCGCCGAAGGTGGCGCCCACTATACGCACTGCCGCTCCCGGCATGGGTTGGTCATATTCGTCCACAACCACCCCTTTTATGACATAACGGTAACGGCGCCCGTTGTTGTCGTTATCGACCTCACCGTTATTCGCGAAGACGGTGGCCGTTACGGCCGCCGCCAGCAAAAGACAGAATACACGTATTATGCTTTTCATCTTTATTCTGTTGAATAATAGTTGTAATTAAACGACATATAATGGCTTACACTCGTTTCCGTATGAAGAGTTCCCGTAATCTGGAGTGTAGCCCAACTTCCGTCCGTCCATTTCAGCACAAAAACCTCGTTTGTCGTACCATAAACCGTGGGAGGCATCCCCCCGGTCGCTGTTCGTGTAATTGCGCCACACAGCACTCTGTTGATGACGGGGTTACGCGCATAACCTATAACGCCGTTCATCATACCGGCCATATCCATAATAAGAAGATAACCGTTCTCTTTTTCCGCTTCCGTCTCGTAAGCGGCCGTCTCATCGGGTGTATAGGTCCCATCCGGTAACCGGGTGACACTCAATATGTCCGTCAGTCCGGTGTTGAGGACGGACGCACGGTTTGTCTTAAATTCGTAGCGATGCACGGCGACGTGCCAATCAATGCCAATCGCTTCTGCCTGCTGTGCTTCGCGGATATCGCCTGATCCCGTATAGATCCATTCACTGGTATCGGGATGCGTTTCCGTTTCTCCGGTTATCAGGTTGATGTACGTCCATGTGTAAGCGGAGACCGTTACATTCGACAACGTATTGTAAGTATCCGTCGTGGCTTCTTCCTCTTCTTCGTCCAGAAAGTGATTGGTATAACCGCAGGCAGTCAGGCAGAAGGTGACTGCGAGCATTGCCATGTATTTCAACGTTCTCATCGGAATCATTTTTTCAATCCGTATTATTCTGTGGTAACAGGAGCGTCGCCTTTATGGAAAGTGATGGTCGTTCCTTGCATTACGGCAGGAAGAGTGAAAATAATCTCCACTTCGGACTTGTCTGCATTAATTGTTCCTGTCAGTGTACAGTCGTAATTGCTTGGGGGGCCGGACATGCTTATGGCATAAACTCCTTGACCGCTAAGGGTATAAATGCCTTCAGCGTTTACTTTTGCCTCAACTTTAGAGATTGTGTTGTCACCATAAGCAACGTTCACTGTTCCGTCTTCATTGCCGGTTATAGTGATGGCCTGATCTGCCGTTATTCTATCTTTAAAATAACCACTGTCCATATCCGTATAACCGTTATAAGTATCGGGTAAGAACAATGCAGGCGACGCATAACCCAAACCGGTAGTAACCGTAACCGTACCCATGGCTCCCATTTCGATGGTGAGAACGAAAGAAGCGGTAGACTTATCTTCACTGATAGCGCCTTCAACCGTAAATGCATAGTTAGACGCTGAACCTGAATGTCCGCTTACAACTGTAGTTCCCGAACCGTTTACGGTATAAGAGCCGTTATTCTTCGATACTTCGAGACCGGTGGCGGTTCCTGTTCCCCAAGTTCCGCTATAAGCCAGATCGACCGTTCCGTTTTCGGTATTCGCTTTCAACGTAATGCTTTCGTTGTTGGATACCATAGAGCCGTGTGTAAAACTTGCTGTGGAATAGCTGCTGTAACTGCCTGCCACAACCATGTGGTCAGGAGCGTCGCCTTTATGGAAAGTGATAGTAGTTCCTTGCATTACGGCAGGAAGAGTGAAAACAAATTCCACGTCCGACTTGTCTGTGCTTATCGTACCCGTCAGTGTACAGTCGTAATTATTTACCGTACCCGTACTGTGACTGGTTATTGCAGAAGTACCCGTACCGCTAATGGTATAGCTGTTTGTACCGGCAATCACCGTTGCTGCGGAAATCGTACTGGTGCCCCATGTACTTGAAGTATAGGTCACTGTTATCGTTCCGTCCTCATTGGCGGTTACGCTGACTGTCTCGTTTTCAGACAACTGCGTATATGCACCATTAAAAAAACTGGTCCATGTATAACCATTGTAAGTATCCGCCACTGCTTGAGAGGGAGTAATATTATCATCACCGTCACAAGAAGCGGCAAATAAGCCGGCTACGATCATTAAAAACAGATACTTGATTTTCATTTGTTTATAAGATTAGTTATTAAAATTGTCTATATTAAATGTAAGTTATTTCATATACGCTGCAAAGGTAGATGGAGTTTTCTATGGGGACAATACCTATAACTTGTGAAAATTATGTAGATAATCAGTTTAAATAGGTATTCCTTCATCTGATCTTACCCGTCCGATGCCGATGTAAAACTTTCGCCATGCGCATGACGACCCCTTCATCATGCGCATGACGAGGCCTTCATTATGCGCATGACGAGGCCTTCATCATGCGCATGACAAGACCCTCATCATGCGCATGACAAAACCCTTATCATGCGCATGACAAAACCTGTCCGTTCTATTGAGGCGACCATTCTTCTTTGGTTTTACCGTAATCTTCTAATTCATTCCATGTCCCGGTTTCACAGAAATACAGTCAAGTTCGGAAGTGACAAGCATTAACCCTATGCAATGAAACAAATGTGAGGGAATTATACCTGTGCAATGAAACATTTCTTCATATCTTTACGCCATCAAGACCTGGATACGTCTATCGGTAAATTCATTGATTTTCTGTCATCTTCCGGTTCCGGTTTGGAAGTTTTATTCCGTCCCGCCGTCAATGATGGATATGATCATATTACATGGGGAAACCGGACACCCAGATATAGTTCCGGAGACAATTAAGAGATACAAATTGTAATTAACAGTAAATAGACAGATCATGAAAAAGTTTTATTTAATGATGATTTTTACATTCCTGTGCGCAGGAACTTATGCACAGACAAACTATGATGATTTTGTAGGCGCCTGGGTTTATCAGAAGAATGACACCGTGTTTAAAATCAAACTTCAAAAAGGAAGATCGCTGTCATGCTATGGCGACCGGGATAAACTTTTTGGAGGTTATTACCTTAGCGTGAAAGGCGAAGTGAGAGAGGATTTTATCAGACCTATACCTTTCGAGTGGGAAGTAGGAAGATCTTCAGCCCCATCGAATAATATCTATATAAATGCTTTGGGAACTACTCCTGATTGGGTTGGTTTTACATTTTATGACCAAAGCAAAAAGCATTTGGATGGAAAGGGCATAACAGGTGGAGAAATGAAATTAATTTCCCCAACCCGTTTACACTGGACTTTAGATGAACTATCCGGATTGCGATGGACGCTGGGATACGGGTTGTGGATACGGGATGAAAACATGCAGGCTATCCGTAAAGAAACGCTTCGCGGATTTTCCGTACCTGTTGATGTTATTATGGTTAAAGAATAAATTAGTGAAAACTTGACTGAGCGACTTATTACGACTTGATGCGTGCAAATGTTATTCTATCTTTGCACGCATCGTTCATCGTTCGGACGGTAGAAAATACCGCAAGGAATCTTGGATATGCAACACTTTCTTTATATATTGCCACTGAGTTTCCGTTATGTCTGTACGATACATTCTTTTTTAGTTTGGTCACTTCAAAGAAAGCATCTATCAGGGAGATACGGAAACTCTTTATTTGTTTTCTGATTTAAA
>JAIRKY010000008.1 GCA_031259755.1 Mediterranea sp. (in: CFB group bacteria)
CACGAGGCGAACGCCAATGCGGCCAGTACGGATAGGGTTATCTTTATATGTGTCATATTACCTGTTATTTTATTCTTATGTCGTTATGTCATCCGCCGTTATTAGCTGTTTTGAGAAGGATATTTGCGTCATTAAACGATCGTTTAATGAGCAGCTTTTCGGGAAGCCTGTCCGTGTCCTGTTCCGGGGAAGAAAGCCGACTGATCGGGTACAAAAACAACCCTATAAACAACTGATAATAAGAAAGTTCAAGGGAAACATGAAAAAAATATCGGATAATTTGTTGTATTATAAAAAATAAGATATATTTGCTGCTCATTAAACGATCGTTTAATGAGCAGCCCTGTTTTCAGCTATTTTCTCTTACAACCCATTTCCCATTTCATATCTATAATAGGCGCATACGTGTAAGGATGCGTTTGAAATAAACGGACTTGTTTATGATGCTTTTCTCATAAAGGCGCCCTATCCCTGAAGCCATTATATTTGAGTCATAAACCCTATATATTAAGACAAAGAGATCTCCTACATCGAACTCACGTTATAATAAGATGGGTAGGCGGATGACACGGATTTAACGGATGAACGCAGAATTAAAGGCTCGGTTGTATCGCTCCCATAGCATAAGACGTTGTGTTTCACTATACCCTGATACGATTATCTCTTCATGATTCCTTTTGTTTCTCCTGCTTTCCCGGGCGACCAGATATATATCTCGTATATGACTAGATATATATCTGGTCGTTCGGATGATTAGACGAAATGAAAGAGATGATGGTATGGTATACAACTTTCCAAGCCGGAAGGCGGAACGTTTTAAGGATGATCTTACCGGAAACTCTTATATCGGACTCACGTTAACTAAATATGCCTTAGGTATATATCCTAAATTTACGCAGTGTAAACGTCATAAATCAAATGATTGCAGATTCAACAATACGCGATTTAGGGAAATTTGTTCAGCGAAGATTGGGTAAAATCAATTAGTTGATGTTATATTTGCATTACATTTTAATAAGGAGGATATAAAATGAAGGACATAGATAAAATTAGAAAAGATATAAAAGACGGCAAATTGGATGATGCTATCCGGCATCTGGCCAATTGTATCGTTATTGCCGCAATAACCCCAGGCTCAGATAAATCCGAACTGTATTACCTGCTCGGAAACGCGTACAGGAAAAAGGGAGATTTTCGCCTGGCAATGGATTATTATAACAGAGCGATAGACGAGAATAAAGAGACGCCGGCGGTAGAAGCCCGAAAAGTGCTACAAGGGATCATGAGCTTCTACAATAAGGATAAGTACAATCATTAAAATAGCGTATACGAAATTATGGCGAAATTTAAAGGAGCGATAGTCGTTAACACAGAGCGTTGCAAAGGTTGTAACTTGTGTGTAGTGGCTTGTCCGCTTAATGTGATCTCTCTGACTAAAGAGGTGAATGTAAAAGGATATAATTATGCGAAACAGACGCTGGAAGATACCTGTAACGGGTGTGGTTCATGTGCTATAGTCTGTCCCGACGGATGTATCTCGGCGTATAAAGTAAAAGTATAGCCTCGTTCCGGCAGGTTATAGAAACTTAGAATAATCAAATAATGGAAGAAGTTGTATTAATGAAAGGGAACGAAGCCATTGCCCACGCCGCGGTACGCTGTGGCGCCGACGGGTACTTTGGCTATCCTATTACTCCCCAATCGGAAATTCTGGAAACCTTAGCCGACCTGAAACCATGGGAAACTACCGGAATGGTAGTGTTGCAAGCTGAGAGTGAAGTCGCGGCTATCAACATGGTTTATGGCGGCGCGGGAAGCGGTAAGATGGTTATGACCTCATCATCCAGTCCGGGTATAAGCTTAAAACAGGAAGGTATTTCCTATCTGGCGGGAGCGGAACTTCCTTGCCTTATCGTAAATGTAATGCGTGGGGGGCCGGGATTAGGAACGATCCAACCCAGCCAGGCCGATTATTTCCAAACCGTGAAGGGCGGTGGTCATGGCGACTACAGACTGATTGCGCTGGCGCCTGCATCCGTGCAGGAAATGGCGGATTTCGTGGAATTGGGTTTTGAATTGGCATTCAAATACCGTAACCCGGCGATCATACTTGCCGACGGAGTCGTCGGGCAGATGATGGAAAAAGTTGTTCTCCCGGCGCAAAGATCACGCCGCAAGGAAGAAGAACTTATCGCGCAATGTCCATGGGCCAGTACGGGAAGAACAAAAGGCCGCAAGCCGAATATTATCACTTCACTGGAACTTCAGCCGGACGCTATGGAGCAGAACAACCTGCGCTTCCAGGCCAAATACAAACTGATCGAAGAAAACGAAGTCCGTTACGAGGAAATCAACTGTGAAGATGCTGATTACCTTATCGTGGCCTTCGGCTCTATGGCGCGTATCGGGCAAAAAGCGATGGAAATCGCCCGCGAAAGTGGTATCAAAGCAGGTATCCTGCGTCCTATCACTTTGTGGCCGTTCCCGACAAAAGCAATCGTCCGATATGCAAACAGGGTTAAAGGTATGCTTTCTCTCGAGTTGAACGCCGGACAAATGATCGAAGACATTCGCTTAGCTGTAAACGGAAAAGTAAAAGTAGAACATTTCGGACGTTTGGGGGGTATCGTACCCGATCCGGATGAAATTGTAACTGCTATCAAAAAACTAATGAGTTAAATCAAAGAATATTAATCCTATGAGTCCGGACAAAATAAGAAACATCTTAAATATACTTTTTATGATCGGAGCTTTAGCATCCATCATCATCTACTTTGCCGCGGACGACAAAAAGGTATTTCTTTATGTATGCAGCGTTGCCATTTTCGTGAAACTGATGGAGTTTTTTATCCGTTTCACTCACCGGTAACCAAAATTTAATTAAGCTTATGACAAAAGAAGAGATAATCAAACCAGAGAATCTGGTCTATAAGAAACCGGCCCTGATGAACGATAACTCCATGCATTACTGCCCGGGATGCAGTCACGGAGTGGTACACAAACTTGTGGCCGAAGTGATCGAAGAGATGGGTTTTGAAGAAAAGGCGATCGGTATCTCTCCGGTTGGATGTGCTGTGTTTATCTACAACTACCTGGACATCGACTGGCAAGAAGCCGCTCACGGACGCGCGCCGGCTGTGGCCACAGCTATCAAACGCTTATGGCCGGACAGGCTGGTGTTTACGTACCAGGGTGATGGTGACCTGGCATGTATTGGTACCGCAGAAACAATTCATGCTTTAAACCGTGGCGATAACATTACTATAATCTTCATCAATAACGCGATCTACGGCATGACCGGCGGTCAGATGGCTCCAACGACACTGGTCGGGATGAAGACATCGACTTGTCCATACGGACGTGAAGTCGACCTCCACGGTTACCCGTTAAAAATTACCGAGATCGCAGCTCAATTGGAAGGTACGGCTTACGTAACCCGCCAGTCCGTGCAGTCGGTTCCGGCTATACGTAAAGCCAAGAAAGCAATCCGTAAAGCGTTCGAAAATTCAATGAGCGGCAAAGGCTCGAACCTGGTAGAGATCGTTTCAACCTGCAGCTCAGGATGGAAGATGACTCCGGACGGCGCGAACAAATGGATGGAACAACACCTGTTCTCCTTCTACCCTCCCGGTGATTTAAAAGATAAGTAAACATGAAAGAAGAAATTATTATAGCAGGTTTCGGTGGACAGGGAGTGTTGTCCATGGGAAAGATACTGGCCTATTCCGGCTTGATGGAAGGTAAAGAAGTGAGTTGGATGCCCGCATACGGGCCCGAGCAACGGGGAGGAACAGCTAACGTTACCGTTATTGTGAGTGACGAAAGGATCTCTTCGCCGATCTTAAGCCGGTACGATGCGGCCATTATCCTGAACCAACCTTCGTTGGAAAAGTTTGAAAGTCGTGTTAAACCCGGTGGAATACTGATCTTTGACGGTTATGGTATTATCGATCCTCCGACGCGCAAAGACATCAAGGTATATCGTATCGATGCTATGGATGCGGCCAACGAGATGAAGAACGCCAAAGCATTCAACATGATTGTATTAGGCGGATTGCTTAAGCTGCTTCCGATCGTTTCGATAGACAGCGTGCTCAAAGGGTTGAAAAAAACACTGCCCGAACGTCATCATCACCTGATATCGATGAACGAAGCGGCCATCCAAAAAGGAATGGAACTGATTGAACAAGCTTAGTTGCATTGCAACTAAGCTTAATTTGCCAATGCGGCATATTAGATTTATGAGAAGAATTCAACTACTGTTTATCCTGTTGCTCTTTTGCCGGCTTGGAACAATTGCGCAAAACACATCATCGCTTGACGGGTTCGAACGTTTGGGAGACCAGCAAATTGACCCTGCCATGCGTATAGGGATGCAGGATAGTTCCAATGTGGAGATTATCAGTCTGGTTGCAAAGATGTACATGTGGAAAATCAGTGAAGAGTTGGGCAATATCATTCCGATCCCGGTGGACACGACCTTCCACCTGTTCCAGAATACGAATCTGATGGAAGGCATGAGAGGGCGCTACAACCATTTGGGAAACTTGGGATCGCCACGCCTTTCACGTATATTTTTCGATCGTCCGTCAGGTTCTTCTTCCCTGTTCCTGGATCCGTTCTCCATATTCTTCACACAGCCCTGGGACCACCATTTCGTAAATAGTAATATTCCATATACAAACCTGACATACCATACCAACTTTGACAAGCAGGATGGAGAAGAGCGCTTCAAGGCTTACTTCTCGGTCAATGCCAACAAGAACCTGGCCTTTGGATTCAATTTCGATTATTTATATGGAAGAGGATATTATCAGAATCAATCGACCTCATTCATGAAAGGCGGATTGTTCGGTAGTTATACAGGTGACAGATACAAGGCGCATTTCATCTACAACATGTTCAACATGAAGATGCAGGAAAACGGCGGTATCACAGACGACCGGTACATAACCGCACCCGAAGAGATGTCCGAAGGAAGGAAGGAGTACAGAACAACTGAGATCCCGACCAACCTGACCAGAACATGGAACTACAACAAGAATTTCTACGTACACTATACCCACCGTTACAACCTGGGATTCAATAAAGATATACCCGATCCGAAAAAGGAAGGCGACACGATAGAATCGTTCATTCCGGTAACCAGCTTTATCCATACCGTTAGAGTAGAGCGTTCAAGGCATAAGTTCATTTCGGAAGACAAAGAGTATCAGGGGGCGCTCGACACGACCACCTATGTGGGCGTTAAAAATACGTTTGGCATAGCTCTTCTTGAAGGTTTCAACAAATACGCCAAAGCGGGGCTGACTGCCTATATTTCCCATAAACACAGCCAATATACCTTAATGAACAGCACAGACGGCTCCGGAAATGCGAAGTACAAAGAAAGTGAAGTATTTGTTGGCGGCGAACTTTCCAAGAGAGAAGGTAACCTCCTGCATTATCGTGTATTGGGTGAAGTCGGCATGGCAGGACAAGCCGGCGGACAATTCCGTGTCAATGGCGATATGGACTTGAACTTCCGGTTATTCAATGATACGGTGAATCTTATAGCCCGTTCTTCCATCACGAATACACTCCCCGCTTTCTATATGCGTCACTACCATTCGACCTATTTCCAGTGGGATAACGAAGGTATGGATAAAGAATTCCGTAGTCGCGTCGAAGGTGAATTGAATATCGGCCGTTGGGGTACAAACCTGAAAGCTGGTGTGGAAAACATCAAAAACTATACGTATTTTAACGGTACGGCGAATCCGGCACAGTCGGGGGGTAATATCCAAGTGCTGTCGGCCACGCTATCTCAAAACTTCAAGGCAGGCATCCTCCATTGGGACAATGAGGTAACCTGGCAGAAATCGAGCAAGGAAGAGATCCTTCCATTGCCCGATCTTTCCATATACAGCAACCTGTATCTGGATACCAAGCTTGCTAAAAAAGTATTAAGCCTTCAACTGGGCGCCGATGTACGTTATTTCACGAAGTACAAAGCTCCGACATATACGCCGGCTATTCAACAATTCCACCTGCAAGGGGAGGATCAGATGGATATCGGCGGTTTCCCTATAGTTAATATTTACGCTAACTTTCACTTGAAACGTACTCGTTTCTTTGTGATGATGTCTCATGTGAACTCCGGTATGGGCGATCTGAACTATTTTATGGTCCCGCATTATCCGGTCAACCAGAGTTTGTTAAGATTTGGTCTGTCTTGGAACTTCTTTGATTAAGTGGTAAGTAATAACTACCAGCCACTTATTATTTACGACTTATTACTTATTTATGAAAACAATAAAATGGGGATTTATCGGATGCGGTGATGTAACGAAACAAAAAAGCGGCCCCGCATTTCAAAAGATAGAAAATTCAGAGGTTGTAGCCGTTATGAGCCGCAATCCGGAAAAGGCCAAGGCTTATGCCACAGAAAGAGGTATCGGGAAATGGTATGATGATGCTCAGGAACTGGTAGATGATCCGGAGATCAATGCCGTATATATCGCTACCCCGCCATCCTCTCATGCCACTTACGCTATCATGGCGATGAAAGCCGGAAAAGATGTGTATGTGGAAAAGCCGATGGCTGTAACATACGAAGAATGTACCCGTATCAACCGTATAGCCAAGGAGATGGGGCGTAAATGCTTCGTAGCTTACTACCGTAGATATATACCCTATTTCCTGAAAGTAAAAGAACTGACGTCCAACGGAACCATCGGTAATGTGATCAACATACAGATACGCTTCGCGCAACCTCCACGCGAGTTGGATTACAACCGCGATAATCTTCCGTGGCGCGTGCAACCCGATATTGCCGGAGGAGGATATTTCTACGATCTCGCCCCGCACCAGATAGACCTTCTGCAAGATATGTTCGGCTATATACTGGAAGCAAGCGGATATAAAAGCAACCGGGGCGGACTTTATGAGGTGGAAGATACATTAAGCGCTTGCTTCCGGTTCGACAACGGTTTGGTTGGTTCGGGTTCCTGGTGTTTCGTAGCACACGACTCCGCCAAAGAAGACCGCATTGAAATCATCGGCGACAAAGGCATGATCAGCTTCTCCGTATTTACTTACGACCCCATCGCCCTGCACACGGAAAGAGGCAGGGAAGAAATCATCGTCGAAAATCCCAAGCATGTACAACAACCCCTTATCCAAGCCGTTGTCGACGACCTTCTGGGGAAATCCACCTGCACTTGCGACGGCGAAAGCGCTACTACGACCAACTGGGTGATGGACAGGATACTGGGAAAGATTTAGCCGGGCATCTTTATTTATACTCATACAGCCTCACACGAAGAATACTAAATTCCCCGACAGGAATGCGTATGTGTCGTCCCTGATGAGTCTGATCGCCATTCAGGCGGCGTACATAACTTAAAGCGCCATCGGCATTGACTTTTACCTCATCTACCGGACCGATACCTGCACGGGAAGTCCCTTTCCAACCGGATTCCTGTTTCCGGGCTTTACCTCCGGCGTTTACAAATCCGTCCTCTCCAAGGTCTTTAGCTTCAATCAATTCATTCTCTCCCGCTTTCCGGAATTCGATAACAATACCGCTACCGGCAACGATGTATTCATCCTTAGCCAGTTTTAAAACAATACCACCGCCTTCCGGCCATTGACTGCCATCCGTAGCGCGCGGATCCCAAGGTAAAGTAAAGTAATGCCTGCATATCAAGCTAAGATCGTTATATGTTAGTATGCGTTCTTTGTTCTCCGCGTCAAAATGTAAGCCATTCATCACGCCCTTTCCCTGATGTTTGGTGAGTAACGGCATCAACTCCCGCAGTCTGGCATAAGCCTGTACGGTAGGAGCTTCCGGGGCATCCGAACCATTCTCGATAGAGAACGGGCAGTATCCGATCGCATCGTGTTCACCAAATACATAGAACGCCTGGGCTCCATTGTTATTTGATAATCTGATCTCAGGAATAAACAACGGATTATTGCGTAGTTTATATTGCGCCACCCAGTCCACGAAACCTTTATCATATAGGTCGGGGGCAAGAATATCAATACCCGGCGCACCGCAACGCCATACATCAATAAGGTGTGCCAGTGGGCCTGCCGATGGGTATTCGCCCGGTTTACGTCCGCGACTGTTCATGGCCGCATTTACATACAGAGGCACATGGTGAATGGAACGGGCAGTCTGTGCCAGTCTCTCCACATATTGAGCATACGACCAGGCCATGAATATTTCGTCGGTGTACAGGTCGTTACCAAAGACCTCCTGCCAGTTACCTTTTGTTTTATATCCCTGCTTTCCCCATTTCTCAGTCATCCAGGGATGCAGCGCCTTTTTGTTCTTATTCAGGTAACTCATCAAGGCATCAGGAACAGGAGCGTTGAACAACGCATTGGCTTCCTTGGAGTAGTCGCGGGCATCTTCGAGCATGCCGATCTCATTCTCTATCTGCACCATCACTACCGTATGTTCTTTACTGTCGACAGCGGCGATATGCTTCATAAACCGGCCGAACGCGCGATTATCGGCCTGACACACGTTGTCGGAGAACGAGCTGGCAATCTCCAACGGTTTCCCCATTTTGGTATAAGCCCGGGGATATTTCTTATCATCCTTTTTGAACCACAAAGGGGCGTAACAACTCATTGAGTTCTTCCATGCTCCAAACCAGAGGAAGATTACTTTCAGGTTGTTTGCTCTCGCTTGCAGAATGACCTTATCGATCAAAGTAAGATCAAAGTTCCCTTCGGTAGGCTCAACCAAATCCCAATAAGCCGGAACCAGCACGGTATTCAGCCCCATCCGCTGTAGTTTGGGAAATATCCGTTCAATATCTTCAACGGACGATGCCGATGAGTTACCCAGTTCTCCACCTATGATCAGAAATGGGTTGCCGTCTACCATAAGCTGTGTTGCCGTACCTTGTTTCCGGAGATAAGGCAACTGAGAATAAACCTTTGTTATACCTACAAACGGTAGTATGAGGAAAAGAACGAGTATTGTTTTCTTTTTGAATAATGATTTATTGTATTTCATATCTATTTATTTAGTGAGTGTCTAAAAAGTCCGGATGTTCTTGAGCAAAGTTAATAGATTGCTCAAAGAACGTCCGGACTTTTAAACGCTTTTTTCTATGATTAACTAAAGAAAAGCGTTAATATCCGGGATTCTGATAAGCATCCTTTTCCGCTTCGGTCATCTCCAGCGCGTCGATCTGTCCTTGTGGAATGGGGCGCAGGTAATGATGCTTGTCGATGATACGCGTAAACGTCTGCTTTTCAACGTCGCCGTTGGTTGACATACTGCCTTGTGCATTGAGCGCACTGCCTATCTCGTAGGACTGGCTATACTCTATCCACTTCTGCGTGCGCGCGAGGTCGAACCAGCGGAAGCCTTCGCCGAAGTATTCGCGACTGCGCTCGGCTAAGATATAGTCGATGTCGATAGTAGCGGGAGTAGCTGCTACCATGGCAGCGCTGTTATCTTGTATTTTCTCTGCATTGCCATTGTTGTCCCAACGCCACTTGCCTGCACGGGCGCGGATTATATTGATCAGACCTTTGGCTGTTCCGTCGTTGGCATAAGCGCCCGATACGGCTTTGGTCGTCGCACCTTTCACTGCGGCTTCGGCGGCTATAAAGAACAGTTCGGAGAAATAAGCCAGGTTTATCGGGCGGGTGATACCACCGTTAGGTTGCCCCAGGCCTGTGCCGTTGTCCGTACGATAAGTGCCGAGTTTCCATAATATCGGGTAGCGGCCACGGCTGATGTAGCTTGGTTCTACTACGTAGTCGGCTCTTCCCTCTGTTACGCCGCCACGGACGTCACTGAAACATTTGGTATCGGAATAATCCACCGAGGCGCTGATGTCCTCATCGAGGAATGTGAGAACGGCATCGCCGTTCTTTATCGGAAGCCCGTTGGCATTATAGTAAGTCTCTGTTGCATCACCTCCTTTTGCCCAGTTACCGCGGAAGACGGTGGTAAACGTGCCGTCGTAACGTGAGTCATTGCTCTTGTCGGAAAATGTCCGGGTGAATACGCCGATAGGAGGAGCCATACAACTCCACGGACGGCCATAGGCCTGCGCGGCTTCACGTTTCACGGTTTCTATAGCGCCGATAGTTTTACCATCATTATCTTTTTTCCATTCCGAGGTTATGCTACTTCTGATCAGCGTGTAGTTGTACGTCACGAACCATACGATCTGATTACCCGGAGCGCCGCCGCTGAAATACGTGTGGCTTTGCCCGTCATACTGTTCGCTGCCTTCGGTATGGTCGGCATACAGCATCACTTCGCTGTTGCGGTCGTTCGATCCGAGATGGATGTCATAATAAGTAGGTTGCAACGCATAAGGGCCGGGGTTGACGATACCGTCCACCGCATAGTCGTATGCTTTCTGGAAATACCAAGCCTTGTCGCGCCCGTCCGGGTCGGTACGGTCGCAAGCCGGATAAGTGGGAATATCGCCCGGATTCTCCAGCCACCAGCCGTAGGTCAGGTATGCCTTGGCCAGCATGAGGCGGGCGAGGGTTTTGGTGACGCCGCCCGTGACGCGGGGAGTTTCGGGCAATTCCCCGATTGCCGTAAGCAGGTCCGGGAAGATGGCTTTCGTATAGACTTCGGGCACTGTGTTGCGCACGGAAGTACGATTGGGGGTCGTGTTGAACATCAGTTCTCCGCCACCCAGATCCAACGGAACGCCTCCGAAGTTCTGTACCAGTTGGAAGTAATCGTAGGCGCGGAAGAAGCGCGCTTCGGCGATCAGCGCTTCCGAGATGCCTACGGATGCCGCATTCTCTATGATGCCCGATGCTGTGTTGATGTTGCTGAACGCCTCGTTCCAGAGCGCATCACTACGATGGGTGTTAGATGCAAGATTTCCAACGCCCTGCGTCAGGTCTGCATCCTTGAAGTTGTTGTCGGCGCTCCAGGCATACGTGTACTCATCGGTGGCGCATTGCAGGGCGGCGTAGTAATACTGTCCGTTGAAGTAGCGCAGGTGCGCGTACATGGCGGTCAAGCCTCCCATTACACCTGTTTCGGTCTTGAAGAAAGTGGGGTCGTAAGTGCTGCGCGGTTGCTCGTTCAGTATATCGGAACATCCCGCAAGAAGCAGCGAGCAGAGCGCTGTTCCTATGATTGACTTTATAGATTTCGTATTCATATTTACATGGATTTTAGAATGACAGATTGATACCAAACAGATAGTTGCGTGTGGAAGGTGCATTTGTTCCCACAATTAGCAGGCGGGGCTTCAAACTGGTAGTCACGGCCTGATTCTCGTTACCATAAGAGTTTGTTTCCGGGTCGCATCCCGATTCGTCATGATAGGGCGAGAGGAACACGAACGGGTTCTGTACGGTGGCATACAGCCTGAGGTTGCTTACGCCTAAGCGGTTCAGCCACTCTTTCGGTACGTTATAGCCCAGGGTGATGGCGCGTACCTTCAGGTATGACGCGTCGAAATATCCCATCGTGCTGCCATACTTCGGATTGTCGCTTTGTTCCACACCTCCGGGTTTCGGATACTTGGCGTTCGTGTTTTCGGGTGTCCAATAGTCTACTTTCACGTTACCGCGTCGGCCTGTCATCATGTTCAGATAGCCTGTGGACGAATAAAGGGTACTGATAAGGATGCCTCCGCTCTTAAAAGCTCCGACAACGCTCAGGTCGAAGTCCTTGTATGCCACGCGGGTGTTGAAGCCACCCTGGAAGTCAGGTTCCATATCTAATATCTGGCGGTCGTCGGCGCCGATGGCTCTCTTGGGGGTGCCGTCTTCATTGTATCCACCGGTATATTTCACCTTGATCATACCCGCGTTGCCACCCGGTTCGAGTGTAGTGAAATACTTGTAGTCAGGGTCGGTCTCGTTCCACAGTCCTATCTTCTCGTAATCATAAATCACGTCGATGGGATGCCCCACGAACCACCAATTGTCTACATCCTGCTTTGCACCCGAGGCGAGCGATACCAACTCGTTGTGGTTGGAATAAAGGTTGATGCCCGCGTCCCAGCTCCAGCCGTTCACATTATCCAGTATGACGCCGTTCAGCGAAAGCTCGAAACCTTTGTTACGGGTGTCGCCTACATTCGCCATGTAGCTTCCTACGCCGGCAGTCTCGGGCAGGTTCACGCTCTGCAACACATCTTTAGTGTCTTGCACATAGTACTCGAACGTACCGTAAATGCGGTGTTTGAGAAAAGAGAAGTCAAAGCCGAAGTTCCAAGTCTTGGAGTATTCCCATCCCAGTTCCTGGTTGGCCAGTTCCGATACGTAATAGCCGGTAGTGTAGGTGTCGCCGAAGTTGTACGGACGGGTAGCCAGCAAGCCGAGCGTCTTGTAAGGGTCAACGGACTGGTTGGAAGTTTCCCCGTATCCTACGCGTAACTTGAGCTGATCCATTATCGGGAGCAGATTTTCCATGAAACCTTCTTTCGCTATATTCCAACCGAGGGATACAGCCGGATACGTATGCCATTTGTGTCCCGGAGCCAGGCGTGAGGAAGCGTCGGCGCGGAAAGTCACGCTTGCCATGTATTTATCGTCATACGAATACATCGCACGTCCCATCCACGACATCAATCCGGTTTGGTAATACCCCTGGTCGCCCGGTCTGACGGAGATTTCGCCTGCCGCCTGCCCCAGGTTATAGTATTGGAAGTAATCGGCGGGAACATCTTTGGCGGAAACCGCCGACTTGTTGTAAGTGGTCTGTTCGGCAGAATACATTCCTACAATGTTCAGCCGGTGTTTGTCCGCAAAGGTGCGGTCATAGGTCAGCAGGTTCTCGATCGTCCAGTTGGTAGTGAGCGAATTGCTGATGGACGCAGACGATTCGGTGGTGGCATTCGTACTGTTGATGCCCTGGCCTGTGAAAGAGCCGTTATTGCCCATGCGCAGGTTCAAACCCAGATTGGCGCGGTACTTCAACCCTTCTATACCGGGCGCTTTTATTTCGGCATAAACGTTGTTGTATGTACCGAATGCCTTATTCTGCTGGATCCACAGGTCTTTTGTATTTTCCAGCACAGATTTCGTAATGACGAATTGGTCATCGGTAGCCATCTTGACCGTTCTCTTCAACGTGCCGTCTTCATTGTAGGGATTGACTATGGGCGCCATGCTCAGTATACCATACGTACCCAATTGTCCGCCTTCGGTGATGTTATAGGTGTTGTTGCTCACAAAGCCCATCTTCACATACTTGCCTATCTCCTGGTCGATGGAACCGCGCAGAGAGATACGGTTGAATTGTTGCGTAGGTATCGCACCACTATCATGATAGTAACCGGTTCCGAAGCTGTAGTTGTTCGTCTTTCCGCCACCCTGTACGCTTATGTCGTGGCTGGTGGTGATTCCCGTTTGATAGACCAGATCTTGCCAGTCGGTATTTACATCATCAGCTTCATCTATATTATTATTGTATTTACCTGCGGCCTTGCGGAGGGCTACAAACTCTTCACCGTTCATCATCGGGTATTTGATGGCATTCTTGATACCATAGTACCCGTTGTAGGTCACTTGCGCTTTCATTTCCGTATGGCCCTTGTTAGTCGTTATCATGATAACGCCGTTAGCGCCGCGCGAACCGTAGATAGCCGTCGAAGAAGCATCTTTCAGGATATCCATGCTTTTGATGTCATTCGGATTGATATCCGATATGTTCCCGGCGAATGGAATACCGTCCAATACAACCAGCGGGTCGTTGCTGGCGTTGAGTGAACGCGTACCGCGGATACGTATCTGCATGGATGCGCCAGGCTTTGAAGACGTCTGCGACATGTCTACACCTGCCACACGTCCTTGCAAAGCGGAGGATATGTTACCTGTCTGCACTGCACGGAGTTCTTCGCCGCGTACGGAAGCGATAGAACCCGTCACATCCGATTTACGTTGAGTGCCATATCCGATCACTACAACTTCATTTAAAAGTTGTGCGTCATCTTGCAAAATAATAGCAAAGCGAGTCTTACCATCGACATTGATGGTCTGGCTTTGGTAACCTATAAAAGAGATAACAAGTTTACCCTGAGAAGATACTTTCAAGGTAAAGTTACCATCAATGTCGGTAATAGTACCATTGGTGGTTCCTTGTTCCAATACACTGGCGCCAATTATCGGCTCGCCCAAAGGATCATTAACTACACCTGTTACGGTAATAGTTTGCGAGAATGCCCATATAGGTATCAAGCATAACAGAAAGAATAGCCCAAGGGGCCTGATAACAACACAATTGGTGTTTCTCATGATGATACATTTTAAATTAATAATAAGAAGTTGATTCACTCTGTTTTCACCACTATAATACAGTGCGATTTATTGTGCTAATATAGGACTATTCCAGTTCTTATTTATGTTTTTTTTGTTTCATTATGTTTGTTGTTTGTTACATCGACTTGCAGAAATGTTACAAAAGTTTGCAGAAATGTAACATACAGCAGACTGGACAGCTTGGAAACTCCCAGAGATATTACCTTACTAACGTGAGTTCGACGTAATATTCAAATAAGTCGTTGACTTATTGAATTATTACGTTGAGTTATGAGATTATTACGTCGAGTTATTAAATTATTACGTCGAGATATGATGAGAATAAAACGAATCATAACTTTTGCAGGTGGCTTTTCAAATTTTGCGTTGGTCTCTTCGATTTTTGCGTTGGGCGTTTTGATTTTTGCGTTGGGCATTTGGGGTAAATGCGTTGGGCATTTAGTGAAAACATCAACGCAAAAATCAAAACGCGTTGGGCTTTTCGGGTGCGTTAATAGTGCGTTGGATTTGCGCTGTTTGCGGCGGTTGATATCCTGCTGCCGGGCGTCGGGCCGACGGCGGCAGGTTAGCTAACATAGGGCCGGAGGGTGTAGTTTGGACTGCGAATACGAGTGATGTAAATAATGGGCAGTATCTTCTCCTTCGATCGTCCGGAGTTGGCTTTTTCTCTGGCTACTCCTCCCATCTAAGCATGGAAATAGGGAGGAGGTTTTTTACTGATACTTCCCCCAGTCGATCTCTCTCATATCACCGGTTTTGTTGAACTGAGCGTGCATGCCAAGCGCAGCCCGGATACAGTGGGGAGTTTGTCCCTTACCTGCCAGTTTCACGTAATCCCAAAGGATCTGTCTGTAGTCGGGGTGGGCGCAGTTCTCGATAATCGCGCGCGATCTTTCCGCCGGACTCTTGCCACGCAGGTCGGCAATACCTTGTTCGGTGATAACCACGTTTACAGAATGTTCGTTGTGGTCGTGGTGCGAAACCATCGGTACGATAGAACTGATCTTGCCACCCTTAGCCACAGAAGGACAAGAGAAGATAGAGATAAACGCATTACGGGTAAAGTCGCCCGATCCGCCGATACCGTTCATCATCTTCGTTCCTGTGATATGTGTAGAGTTGATGTTACCATAGATATCCGCTTCGATAGCCGTATTCATTGAAATGACGCCCAGGCGGCGAACGATCTCGGGATTATTGGAGATTTCCGATGGGCGAAGCGCCAATTTGTCACGGAAGAAGTTCATATCGTTATAGATCTCGTTCAGGCATCCGTTTGTTACAGACAACGAACAAGTACTACCGAACTTGACGCGCCCTTCTCTCATCAGCTTGATCACCGAATCCTGAATGACCTCCGTGTACATTTCGAACGCAGGGATTGTTTTATCGCGTCCCAACGCTCCCAATACGGCATTAGCAATGTTACCCACGCCGGATTGCAACGGAAGGAAAGTCGATGGAATGATACCGCGTTTCATGTCCGCGGCCAGGAAGTTTGCCACATTGATACCGATCCGGTCGGTGACAGGATCCGGTTCGGTGAAGTCGCGGGCCTCGTCGCACAAATGTACTTCGACAACCGCCGCGATCTTTTTCGGGTCTACCTGAATATACGGTTTACCCACGCGGTCGCCCGGCTTATAGATTGGAATTTCACGACGGTAAGGAGGGTCGAGCGGCTCATACACGTCGTGCAGGCCCATCATATTTTTGCTGTGCGCGCTGTTAAGCTCCACGATGATATGGTCGGCCAAACGGCAGATCGTCGGAGTGATACCGCCGGCAGCGGTCAGGTATATTTTGCCGTCGGCCGTCAGTTCGCAAGCTTCAATGATCGCTACGTTTACCTTTCCCAGAAAACCGAAACGTACCTCCTGAGCCATTTGTGAAAGATGAATATCGTTATACGCGATCTCCCCGTTGTTTACAGCCTTACGAAAATCATCGTTCGTTGTGTAAGGAGCGCGATAACGGATAGCTTTGGCGCGCGTCAGCACACCGTCACAAGATTCGCCTGTCGACGCGCCACTCAGAATATCAATCTGGAAAGGATTTCCCTTCGCATGTTCTTCTTCCGCGATCTTAGCGATCTCGGCAGTCACGGCTTTTGGCGTTCCGGCGGGCGTAAACCCACTGACACCAACCACATAGCCATGTTTCACAATACTCGCGGCAGTTGCCGCAGTCACGATTTTAAATGACATAATGATTTTAGATATATTTTTGTGATTAGCATTTAATATTTCCTGTTGAGAATTTCCGACCAAATGACCGCACGCCGCACCTCTTCGGCGGAATGGATGTCAAACTCCCGCGCGTCATCCGGCTCTTCCCGAACAGGTGGAGGAACTGATGGTTCTGATCTTTTAATTTGTTTTTTGGAATGTTGTCGTTCCGCTATCTTGGCGGAAAAAGTAAAATGATCATTATCACACACTTCATTGTCTTCGGATAACGTCACCGGACGACGACGACGTTCCTTCCCCTCTTCACCGGAAGCCATCAGTCGCCTGATAACAGCGAAGAAGATAATAAGGCCTATAATAACAACTATCTGAAAAATATCTTCCATGCGATTTCGGAATTGATTGCCAAAGGTATGGATTTAATCTGATAAGTACAATCTCACGATTCGTTTATATGATCCCGCCATTTATTTTTTATACGCGGATTACACGAAAATCCGCGTATAAATAATATAAACTAATTGTGCTGAGCTACTTAGGAACGAAAGGTATAACATAAATTAAGGGCAACTTCACAGTTACCCTTAATTTTCTTTTAACCTAAACCTTAACTATGAAAAAATCTATTGTTTCTTTCATGATACAAAGATGTGAATTATCATAAAAGACACGAAATAATTCTCAAAAAAGATTTGTCGTTTTAACGTTTATTATTGGAATAGCTCCCAAAACAGGCTTTTTTCTGGTTATAACTTCTTCATTAACCGCTCGGCTGAATCGTTCAACGCAAAGATTAAAGCATCCGAAACTTTGTTTAGAGGGGATGATAGATATTATTTTTAAGAAAAGACGCATTAAATATAAAGATTTAGTTATTTTTG
The DNA here is from genome assembly GCA_031259755.1 of Mediterranea sp. (in: CFB group bacteria). GTDB lineage: Bacteria > Bacteroidota > Bacteroidia > Bacteroidales > Bacteroidaceae > Bacteroides. The sequence goes on from JAIRKY010000008.1 coordinate 17,330, forward strand.
TGGCCTGATAATATTAAATCATCACTTTTGGTCACATCGAAAGAATAGAGTATGGATACGAGTAAAATTGTTGGAGAGAAAATCAGAGGTCTCCGTGAGGCTAAAGCAATCACAACCGAAGAATTGGCCGAACGCTCCGGCCTGGCAGTAGAGCAAGTCGAAAGAATTGAAAACAACATAGACTTGCCATCATTAGCGCCGCTCATCAAAATAGCGCGTGTGTTGGGTGTACGTTTAGGTACTTTCCTTGACGACAACAATGAAATAGGCCCTGCTGTCTGTCGCAAACAAGATACAAGCGACACGATCAGTTTCTCAAACAACGCGACACAATCCCGCAAACACATGATCTATCATTCGCTTTCCAAATCGAAAGCCGACCGTCACATGGAACCATTTATCATTGACGTCGCCCCTTCGGAAGAGACACATTTTATTCTTTCCTCCCACGAGGGCGAAGAGTTCATCATGGTCATGGAAGGTACGATGGAAATCAGCTACGGAAAGAACAAGTATATTCTTGAAGAAGGCGATAGCATATATTATGATTCAATCGTACCTCACCATGTACACGCATTCGAAGGAAAAGCCGCAAAAATACTCGCAGTAGTATATACCCCTGTATAAACTCAAAACTTCAAACTCAAATGCAATTATTTGACAGGACTTTGGGCCAGTGGCTTGAGCATTGGGCCGAAACAACACCCGATAAAGAATATATCGTATATTCCGACCGTAATCTTCGCTTTACTTGGAAACAGTTCAATGAACGTGTTGACAATATGGCCAACGGGCTCTTGTCTATCGGCGTAGAGAGAGGTTCACACGTAGGGATCTGGGCTGCTAACGTACCCGACTGGTTGACACTGCTCTATGCCTGCGCCAAGATCGGAGCGATATACGTAACCGTGAATACGAGCTACAAACAATCGGAGCTGGAATATCTCTGTGAGAACTCTGATATGCATACATTATGTATCGTCAACGGTGAAAAAGACAGCGACTTTATACAGATGACATACGCCATGCTTCCTGAACTGCGGACGTGCGAACGCGGACACCTGGAAAGTGAGCGGTTCCCTAAAATGAAAAACGTGGTTTACGTCGGCCAGGAAAAGCACCGTGGTATGTACAATACATCCGAGCTGCTCATTCTTGGCGAGAATATGGACCATACTCGTTTGAACGAACTTAAGAGTCAGGTGAATTGTCACGACGTTGTAAACATGCAATATACTTCCGGAACGACCGGCTTCCCGAAAGGGGTTATGTTGTCACATCATAACATTGCCAACAATGGTTACCTCACAGGCGAGCACATGAAGTTCACTCAGGACGATAAACTCTGTTGTTGCGTACCGTTATTCCATTGTTTCGGTGTAGTATTGGCGTCCATGAACGTATTGACACACGGATGTGTACAAGTCATGGTGGAACGTTTCGACCCGCTCGTGGTTTTAGCCTCAATACACAAAGAGCGCTGTACCGCGCTTTATGGCGTACCGACCATGTTCATCGCCGAATTGAACCATCCGATGTTCGACATGTTTGATATGTCCAGCCTTCGCACGGGTATCATGGCAGGATCGCTTTGTCCTGTCGAACTGATGCGCCAGGTACAAGAAAAGATGTATATGAAGGTTACCAGCGTATATGGACTGACAGAAACGTCGCCGGGTATGACACAAACCCGCATCGAAGACTTGTTCGATGCGCGTTGCAATACGGTGGGGAGCGATTTCGAATTTACAGACGTGAAGGTTCTTCATCCTGAAACAAACGGGGAATGCGCTGTAGGCGAGCAAGGCGAAATGTGTTGCCGGGGGTATAATGTCATGAAAGGATATTATAAAAACCCACAAGCAACCGCTGAGGTCATCGACTCTAACGGCTATCTGCACTCAGGAGATTTGGGCGTGAAGGATGAAGATGGCAACTACCGCATCACCGGACGTATCAAGGATATGATCATCCGCGGTGGCGAGAACATCTATCCACGCGAAATCGAAGAATTCCTTTATAAAATGGAAGGCGTTAAGGATATTCAGGTCGCCGGCATCCCTTCTCCCAAATACGGCGAAGTGGTAGGCGCCTTTATTATCCTCAAAGAAGGTTCCCGGATGCAGGAATCTGACGTACAAGATTTCTGCCGAAACAAAATAGCCCATTACAAGATACCCAAATACATTTTCTTTATTAACGAATTCCCTATGACCGGCAGTGGTAAGATCCAAAAGTTCAAACTAAAAGACCTGGGCGTCGAATTATGCGAACAGCAGGGCATAGAAATAATTTAGGCGCCTCATTACTTTTATGAATTATCATTTCGTCCGGAATCTTATTTGAATATGACGCCGAAAATCAATGAGATGCGAATCCGCTAAAATTTGTTCAACGAAGATTGGGTAAAATCGTTTAGTTAACGTTATCTTTGCTCCGTGTATTTTAAGTTTATCATGAAATACATGTAGTAATTTCAATCGTAAATTAGAGATGGGAAGAGTTTTGATTATTGGCGCAGGCGGTGTAGGTACTGTCGTCGCACACAAGGTAGAACAAAATGCCGGTGTTTTTACTGATATAATGATTGCCAGCCGCACAAAGTCAAAGTGTGATGATATTGTGAAGTCGATAGGTAATCCGGCAATAAAAACAGCGCAGGTAGACGCGGATAACGTGAATGAATTGGTGGCGCTGTTTCATGAATTTAAACCGGAGATTGTTATCAATGTGGCTCTGCCATATCAGGACCTGACGATTATGGAGGCCTGCTTGCAAGCCGGAGTGAATTATCTCGATACGGCTAACTATGAGCCTAAAGACGAAGCGCATTTTGAGTATAGCTGGCAATGGGCTTATCATGACAGATTTAAAGAAGCCGGCCTCACAGCGATCCTGGGTTGCGGATTCGACCCGGGAGTAAGCGGAATTTATACGGCTTATGCGGCAAAGCATTATTTTGATGAAATACATGACCTGGATATTGTAGACTGTAATGCGGGCGACCATCACAAGGCGTTTGCAACGAATTTCAATCCGGAAATCAATATCCGTGAGATCACTCAGAAAGGGCGTTATTACGAGAATGGGAAATGGGTGGAAACGGGTTCTCTGGAAATCCACCAACCGATCACTTACCCGAATATCGGGCCCAAAGAGTCGTATCTGCTTTATCACGAAGAACTGGAATCGTTGGTGAAACATTTCCCCACAATTAAGCGCGCCCGCTTTTGGATGACATTCGGACAGGAATACCTGACTCATTTACGGGTGATCCAAAATATTGGTATGGCGCGTATTGATGAGATAGACTATAACGGACAGAAGATCGTACCGATCCAATTCCTGAAAGCTGTGCTTCCGAATCCACAGGATCTGGGGGAGAACTATACCGGTGAGACATCAATCGGATGTCGTATCCGTGGTATAAAAGATGGCAAAGAACGTACATATTACGTTTACAATAACTGTAGCCATGAAGCGGCTTATAAAGAAACCGGTATGCAGGGGGTAAGCTATACCACCGGCGTACCCGCGATGATCGGCGCGTTGATGTACTTCAACGGAGAATGGAAACGCCCTGGAGTGAACAACGTAGAAGAGTTTGATCCGGATCCATTCATGGAACAACTGAACAAACAGGGATTGCCTTGGCATGAAGTGTTTGACAGTGATCTGGAAGTTTAGCGGTAAGATACCGGAGATTGAAACGCAAAAATAGAAATGTACATATTTAAATGATTATGGCGAAGAAAGACGAACTGAACTTTGAAGGAGAGAAAACAGTAGCTAATGAAAAGCTAAAGACGTTGCAGAATGCAATGGACAAAATAGAAAAGAGCTTCGGAAAAGGCTCGATCATGAAAATGGGTAATGAGAGCGTAGAACAAATGGAGGTCATTCACTCAGGTTCGGTAACGTTGGATGTCGCTTTAGGTGTTGGCGGGTATCCGCGTGGAAGGATCATTGAAATATATGGCCCCGAATCATCCGGTAAGACGACGCTGGCTATACACGCTATTGCTGAAGCACAGAAGGCTGGTGGTATCGCCGCTTTTATTGACGCGGAACACGCGTTCGACCGCTTCTATGCGGAAAAGCTCGGAGTGGATATTGACAATCTGCTCATTTCTCAACCGGATAATGGTGAACAAGCGTTGGAAATTACGGAGCAATTGATCCGTTCATCGGCTATTGATATTATTGTCATTGACTCGGTAGCGGCGTTGACCCCCAAGGCTGAGATTGAAGGTGATATGGGCGAGAACAGAGTGGGTTTGCAGGCGCGCCTTATGTCACAAGCTTTGCGTAAGTTAACGGCAACAGTAAGTAAGACGCGTACAACATGTATCTTCATCAATCAGTTGCGTGAAAAGATCGGGGTAATGTTTGGTAATCCGGAAACAACCACCGGAGGTAATGCGTTGAAATTCTATGCCTCTGTACGTATTGATATCCGTCCTTCAACTCCAATTAAAGATGGCGAGGAAGTATTGGGTAAACTGACTAAGGTAAGAGTGGTGAAGAATAAAGTAGCGCCTCCTTTCCGTAGAGCTGAATTTGATATTATGTTTGGGGAAGGTATTTCCAAATCAGGGGAGATCATCGACCTGGGAACTGAACTGGGTATAATTAAGAAAAGCGGATCATGGTACAGCTACGATGAAACGAAACTGGGACAAGGCCGTGACGCCGCGAAACAAGTGATACGGGATAATCCGGAACTGGCGGAAGAACTGGAAGCGCATATCATGGAGGCTCTGAAAGAGAAAAATAAAGGATGAATTCTCAGCGTAGACTTGAGGCCGGCTCAAGTCTACGCTGAGTTTCCTGGAATTATTACTTGCCTGTAATGTTATTTTAGAAAGGAAGATCATCCTTTGCGTCACCGGGGATAAATTCCGGAGCAGCAGTAGGAAGTGGAGGAGGAATAGGTGCATCCGCACTAACCGGAACGTCGGCAGTTACACGCTCTATTTTCCATGCGCGGATACTGTTGAACCATCTATCTTGCCACTGACGGGCATCGATATCGAACGATACATTTAATTCTTCGCCCATCTGGATAGCAAATTGATCTATTTTATCGGCTCCGAATACCCCGAAACACATTCTTTTCGGATATTGATCATGGTTTTCAATAACAAACTCTTGCGCGATCCACTCGTTACCGGTGGATTTTGCTACTCCACTTTTCTGGGGGAGTATCGCGATGATTTTTCCGCTAAATTCCATCTTTTAAAATTATGAGTTTTAAGTAAGCGGCATCTTGCCGCATTTCCGTCGCGAAGTTACGGTTTTTTTATTGGATTAGACGAATAAACGCCGGAATTTCTTGTGACGTATTGCAACTACATATATTTTTTTTGTAACTTTGTCCACTTAGGAAAATAAGAATACTTAAAAATAAGAATATATGAAATTTATCGTTTCCAGTACCGCTTTATTTAATCATCTACAGGCTGTTAGCCGAGTGATAAATTCCAAGAACACGCTGCCTATTCTGGATTATTTTTTATTCGACCTTCAGGACGGGACTTTATCTATTACGGCGTCAGACACAGAAACCACGATGGTAACTTCGGTTGAAGTGAGCGAAAGTGATGCGAACAGAAAGTTCGCTGTGGTAGCCAGGACATTGTTAGACGCGCTAAAAGAGATCCCAGAACAACCAGTCACATTCGATATCAGCGATGTACTGGAGATCACGGTACACTATCAGAACGGTAAATACAGTTTGATGGGACAACACGCGGATGAGTACCCGCAATCTACAACACCGGGTGATGACGCCGTACGTGTGGAGATCGGAGCGGATATTTTATTGAGCGGCATTAACCATACTTTCTTCGCTATGGCTGACGATGAGTTACGTCCGGTGATGAACGGTATCTATTTTGATATTACTACTGATGATATTACGATGGTGGCATCGGATGGCCATAAATTGGTACGTTATAAAACACTGTCGGCTTTCGGAAACGAACGCGCGGCATTTATCTTGCCGAAGAAGCCTGCCAATCTGATAAAGAATATCTTGGGTAAGGAACAAGGAAACGTAGTGATTGAGTTCGATGAACGCAATGCGGTGTTCACTATGGAAAGATATCGCATGGTATGCCGTTTAATCGAAGGCCGCTATCCGAACTATAATTCGGTAATTCCGCAAAACAATCCGCATAAAGTAACAGTAGACCGTCAGACGCTTGTAGGAGCGCTACGCCGTGTATCTATTTTTTCTTCACAGGAAAGTAGTTTGATCAAATTACGGATGGAAGAGAATGAAATGGTGATCTCGGCGCAAGATATCGACTTCTCTACATCAGCGGAAGAAACACAGGTATGCCAATATGCGGGAAATGCCATGAGCATCGGTTTTAAATCGACTTTCCTGATTGATATCCTGAACAATATGTCATCTTCTGAAATCGTAATTGAATTGGCAGACCCGTCACGCGCAGGAGTTATCGTACCTGTAGAACAGGAAAAAAACGAAGAGATCTTGATGTTGTTAATGCCGATGATGCTTAACGACTAAACACATTTGCAATTAGACTATTTACGATTGGAGTTACTTACTAAATTGAAGGTTGAAAATTAAATAGCCTTGTTCAATCGTAAACAATAAATTGCTTTGTAACTTCAATCGTAAATTTAATATGATAAAATTGAATCTGAAAAATCCGATTGTTTTCTTTGACCTCGAAACCACAGGTACGAATATAAACGCCGATCGTATTGTTGAAATCAGCTATCTGAAAGTACACCTCAATGGTAATGAAGAGTCAAAAACAATGCGTATTAATCCGGAAATGCCAATCCCTGCCGAATCCTCGGTTATACATGGAATATATGACGAAGATGTAGCGGGAAGCCCTACATTCAAAGAGGTGGCAAAGACAATCGCTCATGATATTGAAGGGTGCGATCTGGCAGGTTTTAATTCTAACCGTTTTGATATCCCTGTTCTGGCGGAAGAATTTCTACGCTCCGGAGTGGATATTGATATGTCACGCCGTAAGTTTGTGGATGTTCAGGTGATCTTTCACAAGATGGAACAACGCACGTTATCAGCAGCCTATAAATTCTATTGCGATAAGGAGCTGGAAGACGCCCATACGGCGGAGGCGGATACCCGCGCAACCTACGAAATCCTGAAATCCCAACTGGAACGCTATCCGAACTTGCAGAATGACGTTGCTTACCTTTCGGAATTCTCGAGTTTTAACCGGAATGTAGATTTTGCCGGACGGATGGTATATGATGATAAAGGGGTGGAAGTATTCAACTTTGGCAAATATAAGGGTATGGCTGTAGAAGAAGTGCTGGAAAAAGATCCAGGCTATTATGGCTGGATATTAGGCAGTGATTTTACGCTGCATACCAAGGCTATGTTGACCAAGATACGCCTGCGCAAAATAACAGGTAAATAAAGCGAAGCGCCACATTGGCTATTTACATATTAGTACATGCTACAAGGAAAGAAAATCATACTCGGGATCACAGGTAGCATCGCTGCCTATAAGGCTTGTTATATTATTCGCGGGCTGATAAAGAAAGGCGCGGAAGTACAGACCGTGATCACTCCTGCAGGAAAAGAATTTATCACTCCGGTCACACTTTCGGCATTGACCCAAAAACCGGTAATCAGTGAATTTTTCGCCCAACGCGATGGGACGTGGAATAGTCATGTCGACCTGGGGCTTTGGGCGGATGCCATGCTCATCGCACCAGCTACAGCCGCAACAATAGGAAAAATGGCGAACGGGATAGCGGACAATATGCTGATAACTACGTATTTGTCGGCTAAAGCTCCGGTTTTCATTGCGCCGGCAATGGACCTGGATATGTTTGCGCATCCGTCGACCAAACAGAATCTGGATGCGCTACGCTCCAGGGGTAACCATATCATTGAACCGGAAGTGGGTGAGTTGGCCAGCCGTTTAGTCGGAAAAGGCAGAATGGAAGAACCGGAAAAGATCATAGAAATACTTGATGAGTTCTTTAATTCGCACTCCGAACTGTTAGGCAAGAAAATATTGATCACTGCCGGGCCAACTCATGAACGTATAGATCCGGTACGCTTTATCGGTAACTATTCTTCCGGAAAAATGGGATTTGCCTTAGCCGAAGAATGCGCCAATCGCGGAGCAGAGGTAACATTGATTGCGGGACCCGTACAACAAAGCGCACATCACCCGAATATCCGGCGTATCGATGTGGAATCGGCCATTGAGATGTATGAGCAGTCTATACGGCTTTATCCGAAAATGGATGTGGCCATCCTTTGCGCTGCGGTAGCCGACTTTACTCCTGATACGGTAGCAAAGAAGAAGATAAAACGCGGAGATGATGGCTTGACGCTTCGCCTCGAACCTACTCATGATATTGCAGCTACACTTGGAAAAATGAAGAAAGAAGGACAGGTATTGGTGGGCTTTGCGCTTGAAACCGATAATGAGAGTCAGAATGCGCAAAGTAAACTGAAACGCAAGAACTTTGACTTTATCGTGCTGAACTCATTAAATGATATAGGCGCCGGTTTCCGTTTCGACACCAACCGGATCAGCATCATCGACAGGCAAGGGCAATCGAACTATAGCCTGAAACCCAAATCCGAAGTAGCGAAAGACATCATCAATCGAATATTTAACACTTAAATGCTACGTTCACTCTACATACAAAATTATGCATTGATAGAAAAGCTGGATATCACTTTTGATACGGGCTTTTCTGTCATTGCCGGTGAAACGGGTGCCGGTAAATCAATCATTTTGGGGGCAATCGGATTATTACTTGGACAGCGGGCGGATGTGAAGGCAATCCGTCAGGGGGCATCCAAATGTGTGATCGAAGCCCGGTTTAATATCTCTACCTACCATATACGATCCTTTTTTGAGGAAAATGAGTTGGAATATGAAGACGAATTGATTCTTCGCCGTGAAGTGCATGCTTCCGGTAAAAGCAGGGCATTTATCAACGACACCCCGGTTTCGCTTACACAGATGAAGGAACTGGGTGAACAACTGATCGATATACACTCCCAACATCAGAACTTACTGCTCAATAAGGAAGACTTCCAGTTGAATGTACTCGATGTGCTGGCTTCTAATGAAAAGGAATTGGCAGCGTATAAGGATGCCTATACACGATGGAAACAGCAGGAAAAAGAGCTGAAAGCGCTGATCGCACAGGCGGAACAGAGCAAAACGGATGAAGATTATCTTCGTTTCCAACTGGAACAGCTTGAAGAGGCTAAACTGCATGCGGGTGAACAAACCGGACTGGAGCAAGAAATGGAAACACTGACTCATGCCGAAGAGATCAAGGCAGGATTATATAAGGCAGAACAATTGTTCATTTCCGACGAGATAGGATTGTTGCCATCCATGAAAGAAGCGTTGAATACGCTGATCAGTGTGCAAAAAGTGTATCAGCCGGCAGAAGAGCTGGCGGAACGTGTGGAAAGCAGCTATATTGAACTTAAAGATATTACACAGGAGATCAGCAGCAAGGTAGACGAAATCGAATTTAATCCGAACCGGCTGGATGAGGTGAACGAACGCCTGAACCAACTCTATTCCTTGCAACAAAAACATAGGGTACAATCGGTTGAAGAACTGATTCAATTGACTGAAGACTACCATGCGAAGCTGACTGTGATCACATCTTACGATGAGCAGATCAGCAAGCTGACGGCCGAAGTGGAAACGCAATTCCGTATGGTGAAAAAATTAGCGGCGGAGCTGACCGGAAAGCGTAAGGAGTCAGCCCGGGAGGTTGAGAAACAGATGGTGGAACGACTGATACTGTTAGGTATGCCCCATATTCGTTTTCAGGTGGATATGGGGATACGCAAAGAGCCGGGAATCTCGGGTGAGGATACGGTGGCGTTTCTGTTCTCTGCCAATAAAAACGGTATGTTGCAACAAATATCATCTGTCGCGTCGGGAGGTGAGATTGCCCGTGTCATGTTGTCAATTAAAGCAATGATTGCCGGAGTAGTGAAGCTACCGACTATTGTATTTGATGAGATTGATACCGGAGTATCGGGAGAAATAGCCGACCGCATGGCAGATATCATGTATGAAATGGGCGAACAGAAGCGTCAGGTGATCAGCATTACCCATTTACCGCAGATCGCTGCCCGCGGGCGGGCGCAATATCTGGTATATAAGCAAGATAATGATAAGGAAACAAATAGCCATATTCGCCGGCTGAAAGAAGATGAACGGGTTGCCGAAATAGCCCGGATGCTGAGTGGCGCGAAACTAACGGAAGCGGCATTAAATAATGCAAAGGAACTATTAAAAAAGGAGTTAGAAGCCAGAAATTAGCAGTTAGGTTATATAAACACAACAAGGTAAAAATAACTCCTAACCTCCAATTTCTAACTTCTAACTTCCAACTCCTAATTATAATGACAGAAAACAGCGAAATGATATTTGGCGTGCGCGCCGTAATAGAGGCTATACAAGCCGGTAAAGAGATAGATAAGATTTTAGTTAAGAGAGATATCCAGAGTGATTTATCCAAGGAACTCTTTGCTATACTGAAAGGTACACTGATCCCGGTACAGCGCGTGCCGGTGGAACGGATCAATAAGTTTACCCGGAAGAACCATCAGGGTGTAATTGCTTTCGTATCTTCCGTAACTTATCAGAAAGTAGAAGAACAGGTGCCTTTCTTCTTTGAGCAGGGTAAGAATCCTTTTTTTATCATGCTCGATGGGATAACCGATGTACGTAACTTTGGGGCCATAGCGCGTACGTGCGATTGCGCCGGGGTGGACGCCATTATTATTCCTGCTAAAGGCAGTGTATCGGTAAATGCCGATGCGATGAAAACATCTGCCGGAGCATTGCATACATTGCCCGTTTGCCGGGAGAAAAACTTGAAAGAGACATTACAATACCTTAAGAAGAGTGGATTCAGGATTATTGCCGCTACCGAAAAGGGAGATTACGAATATACCAAAGCCGATTATACCGGACCGCTTTGTTTAATTATGGGAGCGGAAGATACCGGACTCTCATACGAGAATCTGGCTTTGTGTGATGAGTGGGTAAAGATACCCGTCAGAGGAACGATCGGATCGCTTAATGTATCTGTTGCAGCCGGCATCCTCATGTATGAAGCATTAAAACAACGAATCGATTGATACAATGAAGAAGAACTGTTTTTTACTTATCCTGTTTAGCCTGATCACGCAATGGAGCATGGCTCAAGTTCCTAAGTGGCTGGATAAATCCCGTCGCGCCGTGTTTTCTGTGATAACGTACGATAATGACGATAAGATACTGAATACCGGGAACGGATTCTTTATATCGGAAGACGGTTTGGCACTGTCGGACTATACCTTATTCAAAGGCGCCCAACGCGCTGTGGTTGTTGATTGTGACGGAAAGCAGATGCAAGTGTCGACTATCCAGGGCGCCAATAGCATGTATGATGTTGTGAGATTCAGAGTGGAGACCAACGGAAAGAAAGTTGCTGCGTTGCTCATAGCTACCACCGGATCAACCGTAGACGCTACCGTCTATCTATTACCTTATTCCACCCAGAAAGCCGCTACATTTACTACAGGTAAGGTAAAAGAGGCGACTTCTATCGGGGATAATCAATATTATTATGGCCTAACGATGAAGTTAGACGACAAAATGGTGAGCTGTCCGGTGATGAACGAGGCGGGTCAGGTTATAGGTCTGGCGCAAAAATCATCAGGAAAAGATGTTGGCGAGATATGCTACGCCGTCAGCGCTTCGTATGGCCAAGCGCTGACTGTTTCTGTCTTGTCGGTTGGTAATATTGCGTTGAAAAGTATCGGCATAAAGAAAGGGTTGCCTGATACAGAAGAGCAAGCGCTGGTTTACCTGTATATGTCATCGTCTTCAATGCCTGCGGAAGAGTATGAGGTGTTACTCAATGATTATATTGTCCGGTTCCCGAACAGCGCCGATGGATATATCCGTCGTGCAAACAATACCATCTATCACGCTACAGATGAGGCCTCGATGGATAAAGTTGTTGCGGATATGGATCGCGCATTGAATGTGAGTCAGAAAAAAGACGATGTGCATTACAATTTGGCTAAGTTGATTTATTCTTATCAGTTGACAGCTCCGGAAAAAGTGTACAAAGACTGGACGTACGAAAAAGCATTAAGTGAAGTCCGGATAGCGATCGGTACGGATCCGCTTCCTATATATACTCAGCTTGAAGGTGATATCCTTTTTGCGAATAAAGATTACGCGGGAGCATTTACCAGTTATGAGAAAGTAACAAAAAGTAATCTGGCTTCGGCGGCAGCTTTCTTTAGTGCGGCTAAGGCTAAGGAAATGGCTCAGGGCGACATTAATGAAATGATTGCTTTGATGGATAGCTGTATAGCATACTGCTCTAAGCCTATGACATCGGACAATGCTGCTTATCTGTTGGAGCGCGCCCGGGTTTATATGGAGGCGAAACAATATCGTCAGGCGATGCTGGATTATGATGCTTATTACGATGCGGTAAACGCTCAGGTGAATGATATGTTTTATTATTACCGGGAACAGGCTTGCTTCCATGCCAAACAGTTCCAACGCGCATTGGATGATGTGAATAAGGCGATCGAGATCAATCCGGAAGAAGTCACCTATCGCGCAGAGCTGGCTGTGGTCAATATCCGTGTAGGACGTTACGAAGAAGCGGTAAAAGTATTAAAGGATGCTCTCACTATCGATCCGGAATATTCAGAAGCATATCGTTTGATGGGAATTGCACAAGTGCAACTGAAACAGCAGAATGAAGCATGTGCGAACTTTGCCAAGGCAAAAGAATTGGGAGACCTTAATGTGGATTCACTGATTGAAAAGCATTGTAAATAACCGGAGGGTTATTAGAATAAGGGTTGTCCGTCGGACAACCCTTATTCTAAAATAGATGAAACCTGAATTGATTAATCGTCACAGAAATCAACAATATATAGTGTATTATTTTCCGTATAATACAGCACTTTAATTTTTTTAACGGAGATAAAGCGTGAATATATCTTTTGTGGCTGATTCAACATAGAAGCTTCAATGTAACCGTTATAAGGACGTTTTCTTAATACTTCAATGTCTTTGATCACTTTTTCAATGATCCTTTTTGTCTCTTTCTTCCCGTGGCGGCGGTATAATGCAAGAATATTTTTTAAGTTATTCAATGCATCTTCTCTCCAGTATATCTTTGTTATTTCCATGGTTCGATCATTTTAGCAAGTTCTTGTAACGCTTCTTCGTGAGTGATATTCTTCGTAGATTGTAAAGAGGTTATGCTATGCACCCTTGCTCTTAAAGGAGTCTGGACCTTTCTTAATTTTGCCTTCTGAGCTTTTTGGATTTTGGCTTCCCTTTTTAATATGAGCTTATTAATCAGATTGATAAGCACTTCTACCTCTTTATCTTCTACAATTTTGGTTCTGATATTATTTATCAGATGTTCCCTTCGTTTTTCAAATTCGGTTGTAGGCATATTGTTTATATTTTTTTAATTTATTCAGTGCAAAGGTAATAAATTATTTTTGTTATCTCAAAAACAAAAATTATATTTTTTTATAATATAACCAACACATACATGCTGTGTGGGCTATATTATACTTTATTAAGACTTATCTCCATTGAAAGAATGTCTATTAACAGTTAAAGCAGGTTTTCCATTAACTTTTTGAAAAAACATAATAATAATCCGGATTTACGAAGATCGAACAATGATCTTTCTTATCCTCATTCACGAATTAATACTTAGGCTGCGAACAAAAAAAGCGTGGAATTATCTTTGTCTTGAAATGCGTCTTCATTCAGGCATTGAGATATTTGCGCCGGATTTTTTCTTACCTTTGCTGTATGGATTCTACAAAAAAGTGATTAAATGCGAAAAAGGATGAATCGACTGATATTTAGAAGAATATGTATGGGTTGTCCGAAACTGTCCTAACCTCAAAAACGCAAAGTATTATAGTTTTCATTGGATTTCTGTTACCAAGTCATTACCTGTTTTTGACGATGCAGAATACGGCGGAATACTTTCTATAAGATTGAGATTTTTTTCCATACATCAAAATAGTTGTTTTCAAGCATTTGTAATACATCCGACAGCGCTTATACAGGATTTTGCCTTCAATCTTGTAGTAGGCAAGATGCCCTCGCTCCCGGTAATCCTGTAAAGTCCTCAGTCCCAACCCCAACATCTTACAAACCTCTTTATTGGTCTGGAATGTTTTGCCTAGCAATGTTGGTTTCCGCAGTTGCCTGTAATTGAAAACTTTGTTGCCGCCAATGCGTATTGCTGAAAACAACTCGTTTATTTCCAGCGAACGGGAATCCAAGACATCATCTATGTTCATTATTCATGCTTTTTTAGTAATTCAACCCTGTTCCTTTCAAGGAATTCCTCCACATCCTCCTGCCTGTAGAAGCATTTGTGCCCGATCTGGGAATAAGGAATCAACCCTTTATCCCTAAATGTCTGAAGTGAGCGCTTACTGATACTTAAGATTTGGCAAACCGCCTGGTTATCCAGTCAGCCGTTACCGGGTTCAGCATATAAAGTATCAATTTGCTCCAGCAAATCGGCAATGCACATTTTCAACTTCTCAAAGGTCTTTCCTTCTATCATTCGTATTTTCATATATTCTTTTCCTATTTTTACTTGGAAATACAAAGGAAAGCGAAATTTATCAGAAAAACGACAAACACAAACTTAGTGGTACAGGTTGGCAGTCGAGAGGTAGTAAGATTATTATTAGTTCCCAGAATATATCCGTAACAAGCAAGAGGTAAATTCCTGCGAGGGAACGTTGTCTTTCCAAATAGCCATTGGTTTTCAATATAAACTAGAGCCGTCAGCATTTATGCATATGCTGTAGTTCTGTGAATCGCTTCGGGTTTTGATTGATACAAGGTTAGATATAATTCCCTACTTCAACAATTTTATATGTGTATACCGATAGTAATAAGCTTTTAACCGTTTTTAGAGCTACAACGCAAAGTCAGCCTGCTGATGGCAATCTTCGTCAAGATGATGTGCATGGGCAAATGTACAGGGATCTCCTTTATCGATTCCACCCCGCTTCGTAGCTGTCACATAAAAAGAGAGAAACAGCATAAGACATTTAAAGGTATTGCCGGGAAGGGACAATGTTCCATCGGCTGGTTCTATGTTTTCAAACTCCACCTGATTATCAACGACAAGGGAGAAATCCTGGAGTTTATCCTCACCCCGGGCAATGTGGATGACAGGGAACCGCTCAAAAACATGTACCTGCATAAACGGATTTTCGGAAAACTCTTTGGTGATAAGGGATACATTTCAAAAGACCTGTTCGAGCAACTCTTTGTCGACGGGCTAGATCTTGTTAACAAATTACGCAAGAATATGAAAAATGCCCTGATGCTATTGCATGACCGGATCATGCT
>JAIRKY010000099.1 GCA_031259755.1 Mediterranea sp. (in: CFB group bacteria)
AAGGGCGGATATGCGAAAGGTGAGATTCAACTGACACAGGGAGAGATATTGTATGTGTACGTTGGGCAACAAGGAGCTGCAAAAGTCGCCAGAGGCAGCTATACCCGATATGCATTCAACGGCGGCGCGCCCGGCATAAGTAGTATGGCGGATATAAATTATAGGGCCCTTGGAGGTGGCGGCGGCGGTGCAACCGACATCTCACGAAGCGAACATGAGACCTACGGGACGATCACCAATGACCAACGCATCATTGTGGCGGGCGGCGGGGGCGGCGGCACAAATAATGCAGAAACTGACTGCGCCGGCGGCTATGGAGGCGGAACATCCGGTGGTGCCGGAAGCAGCGCCGGTACCGGCGCCAACGCGGGAGAAGCTCAGGGCGGTACGCAAACGGGTGGCGGCGCCAGCAGCGCCAATACCACAACGTCCCCTCTGGCAGGGAGCCTCGGCATGGGCGGTCGCGTGGCATTGGCTACCAATACAGCAGGAGGGGTCTACACGACCGATACCGGAAGTTATGCCTACGGCGTCGGCGGAGGCGGGGGCTACTACGGGGGCGGCTCCGGCGTCGGCTCAGCGCAACGGCTCTATTCCGGCGCCGGCGGCTCGGGGTACGTCGACACCGGCAGCTTAACGAGCAGAACCCTGACACCCGGCAACGCCAGCATGCCCAACCCCGCCGGCGGCGCCAACACGACAGGCCGCAGTGGCGACGGCTATGCGCGGATAACACTACGTCCGTAAATCAAGGTTTGAACACAGAGGCACAGAGACACAGCGTTTTAATTCCGCGCCTCTGCGCCTCTGTGTCCAAACCTTGAAGGAGATAACCGCCTTTTTCCCTTCCTTGTTTCCACTGGTATTGCAACTTGCAAACGTTTGTGGGCAAGGTTCAGCGTATATTTTCCGTATGATATGTTCTTATTCAATAAATAATCTCTATTTTTGTGGCTTATATAAAGAGTTTTAATACACTGTATGGCTAACGAGTGGTTAACTCCCGATTACATATTTGAGACCAGTTGGGAAGTATGTAATAAAGTAGGAGGTATATATACGGTTTTGTCCACCAGGGCAAACACATTACAAATAAACTTTCGCGATAGATTATTCTTTATCGGGCCGGATCTTTGGAAAGGGAAAGACAATCCCCTGTTCATTGAATCGGATAGCCTGTACGAGGAGTGGAAAGCGTATGCGTTGACGAAATCCAAACTTTCCGTCAGGATCGGACGCTGGAACATACCGGGGAATCCTATCGTTATTCTGGTCGACTTCCAATCCTTCTTTGAGATCAAGAATAAAATATATACTCAGGCCTGGGAACACTACCAGGTAGATTCATTGCACGCTTATGGCGATTACGACGAAGCGTCTATGTTCTCGTATGCGGCCGGAAAGGTGGTGAAAAGTTTCTATCTGTACCACCTGACCCGCAATGATAAAGTGGTATACCATGCCCATGAATGGATGACGGGGCTGGGTGTGCTTTACCTGCAGATCAATGTACCTGAGATCGCTACGATATTTACTACGCACGCTACATCGGTCGGACGTTCCATAGCCGGGAACAACAAGCCTTTGTATGACTATTTGTTTGCCTATAACGGCGATCAGATGGCAGCGGAGTTGAATATGCGGTCGAAACATTCCATAGAGAAACAAACAGCGCATTATGTGGATTGTTTTACGACTGTGAGTGAGATCACGAACAGAGAGTGTGAGCGGTTGTTGGATAAAGCGGCCGATGCAATCCTGATGAATGGCTTTGAAGACGACTTCGTACCTAAAGGCGGCGTTTTCACGGGAAAACGGAAAAGAGCGCGTACGACAATGTTGCAAGTAGCGAATAAACTGCTTGGTACGGATTGGGGCGATGATACGCTGATCGTAGGCACCAGTGGCCGCTACGAATTTAAAAACAAGGGAATGGATGTCTTTCTGGAGTCGTTGAACCGTTTGCGGAAAGCCGGGAGCTTGAATAAAAATGTACTGGCATTTATTAATGTGCCGGCGTGGGTTGGCGATGCGCGCGAAGATTTGAAAGTACGCCTGAAAAGCAACGATAAGTTCACAACTCCGTTGGAGATGCCGTTCCTGACACACTGGCTGAATGATATGGAACATGATCAGGTATTGAATCAAATGCGTTACCTTGGCATGAGCAACCGGCCGGACGAGAATGTGAAAGTTATTTTTGTACCTTGCTACCTGGACGGTAAAGATGGTATATTCAATAAAGAATATTATGATCTGCTGTTGGGACAAGACTTGAGTGTTTACCCGTCTTACTACGAACCTTGGGGATATACCCCTTTGGAGAGTGTGGCGTTCCGCGTGCCGACTGTGACAACAAGCTTGGCAGGATTCGGATTATGGGTAAAGGACCTGGATCGCCGACAGGGTATCAGAGATGGTGTGGAAGTATTGCACCGGACAGACGATAACTATTTTGAGGTAGCCGACGGAATCAAAGATACGATTTCTTTCTATACCGCTTCGACGGATGAAGAAGTAAAGAAGATGCGGAAACGTGCTTCGGAAGTAGCTGAACAAGCGCTTTGGAAGTATTTTATCGAGTATTATTATAAGGCTTATGATATTGCGCTGCGTAATGCGGAAAAGCGTTTGAACGAATTAGGTATTAATTATTAAAGTAAACTGAATTAGTTATGAAGGTTAAAGTAAGTAATGCAAATACCCCGAACTGGAAAGATATTACTGTAAAATCGACAGTTCCGGTAGAATTGGAAAAGCTGGTCGAAATATCACGTAATATTTGGTGGTCGTGGAACTACGAAGCTACTGAGTTGTTTAAAGATCTTGATCCTGAATTGTGGAAAGAATCGGGCCATAATCCGGTATTTCTTTTTGAGCGCATGAGTTATGAAAAGCTTGAAGCGCTATCAAAGGACAAAGTGATCCTGAAAAGAATGAATGAGGTGTACGCCAAGTTCAGGGATTATATGGATATGAAACCTGACGCGGCCCGTCCGTCTGTGGCATACTTCAGTATGGAATACGGCCTGACCAGCGTATTGAAAATATATTCGGGCGGTTTAGGCGTACTGGCTGGAGACTACCTGAAGGAAGCATCGGACAGTAATGTAGATTTGTGTGCGGTAGGATTTCTGTATCGTTACGGGTATTTTACCCAATCGCTTTCTATCGATGGCCAGCAGATCGCCAATTATGAAGCGCAGAACTTCGGCCAGTTGCCTCTCGATAAGGTAATGGACGCTGATGGCCAGCAGCTTGTAGTGAAGGTTCCGTATATGGACTATTTCGTATTTGCTTATGTATGGAAAGTAAATATCGGACGTATCTCTTTGTACCTGTTGGATACAGACAATGAGTTTAACAGTGAATTCGACCGTCCGATCACTCACCAGCTTTATGGCGGTGATTGGGAGAACCGCTTGAAACAGGAAATCCTGTTAGGTATCGGCGGTATTCTGACACTACAGGCTTTGAATATCAAGAAAGATGTGTACCACTGTAACGAAGGTCATGCCGCGTTGATCAATGTACAACGTATTTGCGACTATGTAGCGACAGGTATGAATTTCGACGAAGCCGTCGAGCTTGTACGCGCTTCTTCTCTATATACCGTACACACTCCTGTTCCTGCCGGGCACGATTATTTCGACGAATCGTTGTTTGGAAAATATATGAGTGGATACCCACAGAAGATGGGTATTACGTGGGATGACCTGATGGGCCTGGGACGTACGGATCCGGAAGATAAACACGAACGTTTCTGTATGTCTACGTTTGCTTGCAACACTTCCCAGGAAGTGAACGGTGTGAGCTGGTTGCATGGAAAGGTATCGCAGGAGATGTTCTCGTCTATCTGGAAAGGTTATTTCCCTGAAGAAAGCCATGTGGGCTATGTGACCAATGGCGTACACTTCCCGACATGGAGCGCCACAGAGTGGAAACAACTGTATGGCAAGTATTTCAGCGAAAACTTTATGTCCGACCAGTCCAATCCCCAGATATGGGAAGCTATTTATGATGTAGCCGATGAAGAGATCTGGAAGACCCGTCAGGCCATGAAGAACAAGTTGGTCGATTATATCCGTAGACAGTTCCGTGAATCATGGTTGAAGAACCAAGGCGACCCTTCACGTATTGTATCGCTGATGGATAAGATCAATCCAAATGCGTTGTTAATCGGTTTTGGCCGTCGTTTTGCCACATATAAGCGCGCTCACCTGTTGTTTACAGACCTGGATCGTTTGTCCGGAATCGTAAACAACCCGGACTATCCGGTACAGTTCCTGTTTACGGGTAAAGCTCACCCGCATGACGGCGCCGGACAAGGTCTGATCAAGAAGATTATCGAGATTTCCCGTCGTCCGGAGTTCCTGGGTAAGATCATCTTCCTGGAAAACTACGATATGCAACTGGCGCGCCGTTTGGTTAGTGGGGTGGACATCTGGTTGAACACGCCGACACGCCCGTTGGAAGCATCGGGTACATCGGGCGAAAAAGCATTGATGAACGGTGTATTGAACTTCTCTGTACTTGACGGATGGTGGTTCGAAGGATACCGTGAAAACGCGGGATGGGCGTTGACCGAAAAACGTACGTACCAGAATCAGGAACATCAGGATCAGTTGGATGCGGCTACTATTTACAGTCTTCTGGAAACGGAAATCCTGCCGCTATACTATGATCGCAATAAGAAAGGATTCCCTGAAGGATGGATCAGGTTTGTTAAGAACTCCATTGCCCGGATCGCTCCTCATTATACCATGAAACGCCAGTTGGATGACTATTACAACAAATTCTATATAAAGCTGGCTCAACGTTTCAAATCGCTGTCTGCCAATAACAATGCGAAAGCAAAGGAGATCGCGGCATGGAAAGAAGACGTGGTCGCGAAGTGGGATTCTATCGAAGTCGTTTCTTTCGAAAAAGTTGAAGAAGTGATGAATGGTTCGATTGAAAGCGGAAAAGAGTATACCATTACTTATGTGATCGACGAGAGAGGATTGAACGATGCTGTCGGTATGGAACTGGTTACTACATATACAAATCCTGAGGGCAAACAACATGTATATTCCGTAGAGCCATTCAGCGTGATCAAGAGAGAAGGTAACCTGTATACATTCCAGGTGAAACACAGCATCTCGAACGCGGGTAGTTTCAAGGTGGCATACCGTATGTTTCCCAAGAATGCAGATCTTCCCCATCGTCAGGACTTCTGCTACGTTCGTTGGTTCTATTGAATAGGATAATTTCTAAAATTAATAATGAGTTAGAGGCTGCTTCTTTATTGGAGTAGCCTCTTTTCTTTGTCAGGCTGGATGAATGTCGAGAGCGGTAGTCTGCTACCATTGAAACACAATTGCGGAAGCGGGGGGATTCGAACCCCCGGTACAGTTACCCGTACGTCAGTTTAGCAAACTGGTGGTTTCAGCCACTCACCCACACTTCCTTTAACTACATTCTCCCTTGAATGCGGTGCAAATGTAGAGTGTTCTTTTGGACTACGCAAATCTTTCAGACAGATTTTTCAGGAGATTTTCAGTGTGGTTAGCTATC
>JAIRKY010000135.1 GCA_031259755.1 Mediterranea sp. (in: CFB group bacteria)
ACATTGAACAGGTTAGGTATTCCGTCATCTTGGATAGGACCGCGGTTTTCAAACGCATCTTGTCTCAGGTCGGAGATTGAAGCGCCGATATTCGCCTGTAATGAGAGTTGGTCATCGAAGAACATCCGGTTGATATTCAACATCATATCTCCATACATTTGTTTGTCTTCAGTTTTGGCCATGCTATAGAAACCATTGTTGGAACCTTCTGTCAATGTCGTATTCGACGAAGCATAAAGTTTTTCGGTATATTCATTGCCGGAGTTGTCTATACGTATACGGCCTGCTACGTTCAACCATTCGAGTATCTCATAGCTGAGGCTGGCGTTCATCATATAACGGTCTTTCTTGTTGACACGCAAGTTACGGTAGTTGATCCAATAGGGGTTCTGTCCGGTAAACTCATTGATGCTTTGCGGCCAGTACTGGGTATATATCTTACGTTGTGAATCGTAACGCTCATACATTTTAATGTCGTTCCAGTCGTCTCCACGCGGGAACAGGTAAGCGGTAACCAAAGGGTTTGAATAGAGACCTTGGTTGGTCATATTTCTATCGTCTTGTTTGATATAGCCGGCGCCAACATCCAGTGTCATCTTGTCCTTCAGGAAAGACGTGGTGTTGCGGAACGTAAAGTTGTAACGGTTGTAGTCGTTGTTGGGTATCATTCCCAAAGAATTGACCGCACCGGCCGATAAATACGTCTGGTTACGTTCCGTACCGGTAGAGAAGGATATATTTTCGGTCGTTACCACACCTGTTTCCAGATAGTCGTTCTTAGGTGAGTATCCCATGCGGTTGGATGCGTTCAGGCGATTACCCCAGCTCTTTTCAATTTCGTTGGAGGTCAATGAACTACCTGTTCCATAACGGTTCTGGAAGTCGGGCAGAATAAACGGATTCAGGAACTCTGTGCTTTGTGATACAACAAGGCTGGTATGTCCGGCTTTTCCTTTTTTAGTGGTAATGATGATGGCGCCGTTGGCTGCATCGCTACCATAAAGAGCTGCCGCCGCCGCACCGGTAAGTACCGACATGGATTCAATATCTTCCGGATTGATATCAGCAATGGCTTCTGTCGATCCGGAAGAGTCGTGTTCTGTTCCACCTTCTCCACCGAAGTTGTACATAGGTACGCCGTCAATGACATAAAGGGCGTTACTGGATTGGGCGATACTCTTCGAGCCGCGCATAACCACCTTACTTGCTCCACCCACACCGGACGAACTGCTATTGATGGTTACCCCCGCTACCTTACCCGCCAGGGCATTGATGAGGTTGGCGTCTTTGTTTTTGAGCAACTCGTCTTCCGAAACCTGTTGTACGTTATAGCTCAGCGCTTTTTGTGCACGTTTGATGCCAAGCGCCGTAACAACAACTTCTTCAATGAGTTGTGTATCTTCCTGCAGGGTCACGTTAATATTTCTCCGTCCGCCCGGCGCCATCTCCTCTGCTTTGTAACCTATATACGAAAAGACTAATACTGGGTTACTACCTGAGATTGTAACTTTGTAATTACCGTCCATATCAGTAATAGTACCGTTTTCCGTACCTTTTACCAGAATACTGACCCCTATCAGCGGTTCCCCGCTGCTATCGGTTACGGTACCTGTGATAGTACGTTCCTGATTTGGATTTTGGTTCGTGTTTTGAACTCCTCTCACTGATAGATAAGCGATGTTATCTTCGACTTTAAATGAAATGTTGGTCCCTTTTAATAAGGTTGTTAATACGGTTTCCAACGAAGTGTCTTTTACATTGATCGCTCCCACAGTGACATTTGATAGTGAGTCACTGTAAAAGAACTGATACTTGGATTGAGCTTGAATTTGTTTAATAACTGTTCCCAGACTGGTGCGTGGGGTTGACAGGGTCAATTGCGCCATGGTCCATTGGAAAGGAACAGTCATGAACAAAAGAATCAATAAGGCGCGATACAGGTTCGGCCTTCTACGGAGTAGATTGTTTCCCATACGTTCAATTTAATTGTTATACGTAATTTAATTATCACATACCAAAGGAAAGCGTCGACAACTTTCCTTTTAATTAAAACAACGCATCTATTCCAAACACTTAGTCGCCTAAGCAGTTTTTCTAATACAATGGGAATCCTTCCTTTGCCGACATTCAAAAGATTTATCCATTGCCACCTCGTTCCCAAAGGAAAGCCTTAACCGCTTCCCATGAATAGTAGGGGCCTGTGCCGCTCTCTAACGGCAGTTTTACTTCAATCTCATTCAGCAGGAATTTCACCACTATATCATTCTTCTTATTACGGAAGAAAATAAGTTGCAGATTGGCTCCCATAGGAGAAACACGATAATCCTGCCAGGCCAGATGGAACTTCTCCATATCTGTCTCCTGATTACTGCATCCTTCTATCTGCATCAGGGCAAGTAAACGGATGAGATGCGTATCGTGTCCGAAGCGAAGATGCGCCGCGGAAGTTCCTTCCTTTATAGCGATATCAGCGCTTTCCAGTATATTACGCAGCAAAGGTATAGCGCAACCGGGCATCAGGCCGCCATTGAGCGGAGCGGCAGCATTGCAGACATACATACGGGCGTTTACCGTTTTCCAGATCCCGACCAGTTCTTCATACTCGAAGATGTCATAGAAAGATACGCCTGTTTCTACGTTTTGCATATCGGCGGTAATCCAATAGAGGCCACGCATAAGGGAGTCGGGATCGGTTATTGCTTCGGGATTTACAAACAATGAAGCTATCAGGCGTTCCGGACGGACGTTCCTCTTTTCAAAATCGCGAAAACCACGCCTCCACGGAGCTTTCTCGGAAGAGAACTTCTTCCCTTCGGGAGAGGTATAGGCGATATAATCCATATACCGTTCGTAAGCTCTCCGGTCTACACGCAATGCCGGGTTCAGTTCCTTCAGGCGTTCGGTGAAATAACTCATACTCATGGCGCAACGTAGGGAAGTGGACGAACGGGCGTCAATCAATGCGTCATCACGGAATACCAAAGGGAAATTACAGTACATCCGTTCGGCTATTTCACGATGTTGCCGTTCGCCAAGCGGAGTGATGCTGCCGCTACAGCCCCGGGCGTTTTCCCATACGTTGTGCAGGCGCTCACGGACATCTATGCCGAGTGGAGTTAATCCGGAACAGTGATAAAGCGAATCAAAAACAGCGATGACTTCCGTATAGCGTTCGTCCGACGTCATCCATCGGGAGCCGTGACGACCGTAATGACTGATGTAGAAAGGTTGGTATCCTTTCGGTACAGGAGTAGATGTTCCGGAAGGGCCGGGATAGGCATAGTAAATGCTTCCGGTTTGCTCCGGCGTTAATTGCGAACGGGCAGAAAGCCCACACAACAGAAATAGAATAAATATGATGTATTGTCTCATACATATTGTTTTAATGATTGATCTTCAGGTTACCGACATTTTTCTGTTTCACACTTTCCGCCGCTTTGTCCGGTCGGATATCGCCCCAGGTAATGTTGCAGTCATCCAGCCTGATGTCGGATGCCATATCCAGGTAGAAGCCATAGGTCTTGTCATAAATAAAACCTTCTCCGTTGCATGGGCGTTTATCGTATACACCGCCTTCGTAGGCGGTACGTTTCTGTAGCGACAGATCTACATCTTTGAAATAGATGTGGTTCACTTTTTCCGGTGTATCTCCACCTACAAAAATACCGTTCTCGCTGGTGCACTTGATATTCGTGAAATAAATGCGGCTCACTTCACCGCAGCGGCCTTCGATGGCTCCTTGAGGGAAACGCCAGCCGGCATCTTTATGATCACCTATGGCGCGCGGATAAGACGTTACATAAACCGGTTCCGCTTTGCCCCACCAAACATCGGAAAAGAACATGCAATCGACGATCATATTCGAGAACAGCACATTGGTAACCGTTCCTTCATCGCGGTTCTGGATACCGATTCCGCGGTTGCTGTTCTTGATAATACAGTTATTGAACAGCACATTATTGATCTTATCCATATTTTCCGAACCTATCTTGATGGCACACGAACGGGAAACCATCGTACAGTTCATTACTACAATGTCTTCACAGGAGCCGTATTCTTCGAACTCTCGACGATTTTTCAGGCAGATGCAATCGTCGCCCGACTCAATATGGCAGTTAGCTATACGTACGTTCTTCGAATGATCCACGTCGATGCCATCGCTGTTACGTATCTTCAGGTCATTCAAAATGCTGATGCCGTTAATGGAGACATCGTTACAGCCAATAAGGTGAACCGTCCAATAAGCGCTGTTACGAATGGTAATGTCTCTGATCACCGTTTTCTCCACATGGATCAGTGTCAATACGTGCGGACGGGGATCAAAGTCAGTCACCGGTTTCAGTTCATAAGAGTCTTCCAGTTCTTTCCCCATAAATGCAACGCCGTTCCCGTCAATCGTACCGGTTCCGGTGATGGAAATCTGTTTCAGGTCTTTCCCGTAAATCCACATCATGCCCTCACCGCGGTTCTCGCGGAAAGCGCTCTGTGTATATACCGCCTCATCGGGATTGGCGAGCAGGCGGGAATTGGGTTCCAAACAGAGTTCGACGTATGAAGCCAACTCGAAGGGGCCGCACATAAAAGTGTATCCCGCCGGAACAAGTACTGCTCCCCCACCCGACAGGGAACATGCGTTAATGGCTGTTTGTATAGCCGCGGCGTCATCGGTCTTACCGTCTCCCTTAGCTCCATAGTCCATAATGTTATATATATTCCCTCTTGTTTCCGGAATGTTACAGGCTCCTGATGATAAGACGCCGCATAAGGCAAGCAGTAGTACTTTTACTTTCATAAATATTAATTTTAATGGGGATTTGGTTCCGGCGCCTCGCCGGTCATAACAAATTCCATCACTCCACCATCCATGATGTCCCGATGGGTTATGTAATGATGTGTATAAGGTTTTCCATTCAGCGTTGCCGACCGGATATAGATGTTCTTTTTCGACGCGTTCAAGGCTTTTACGGTAAATGTATTCCCATTTTCCGGATGCAGGGTGAAGCTGGGGAAAGAGGGACTCGCTATCTGATAGTACGGCGTACCGGGACAGACGGGATAAAATCCCATAGCGGCGAACATATACCATGCCGACATTTGTCCGGCATCATCATTTCCCGAAAGTCCATCGGGTGTATTCAAATACTCGGTCTCCATAATATGGCGAACGGCGCGCTGGGTTTTCCAGGGTTCTCCCGCATAGTTAAACATAAAGGCAATCTGATGGCAAGGTTCATTTCCGTGCCAATAACGTTGTTCGCTGAACATGGAGTCTAATTTGGCTATAAAGTTAGCTTTGCCGCCCATGCACTCCATAAGCCCGTATGGGTCGTGGGGAGCATACCAGGTATAGTGGCAAGGCGCGCCTTCGGTAATAAAGCCGGCGAAACCAAACGCGTTATCTTCATTCAGGAAAGTACCGTCGGCATATCGTCCCTGGGCGTATCCGGTGCGGGGGTCAATGATATTCCGGTAGTTGGCGGCGCGTGCCGTTAGGGCCTCATAATCCTCCGTTTCGCCCAAAGCCTTTGCCGTCTGTGCGAGAACAAAATCATCGTAAGCATATTCCATGGTACGTGAAGTCTGCTCGTGGGTGTGGAAGGCATCCGGTACGGTATCTTCAAGAGGAATATAGCCATAGTTCAGATAAGAAGTCA
>JAIRKY010000020.1 GCA_031259755.1 Mediterranea sp. (in: CFB group bacteria)
TTATTTACTCTCCGCGACAACGTACTGGTCGCTTTAAGCGGCGGGGCCGATTCGGTCGCGCTATTACGCGTTTTATTATCACTGGGCTATACTTGCAGCGCCGCTCACTGTAACTTTCACTTGCGCGATGAGGAATCCGACAGGGATGAAACATTCGTACGCCGGTTATGCCTTGAACAGCACGTTTCGCTTCACGTCATCGATTTCGATACCCAGGCTTATGCACGTAAGCAAAAGATCTCTATCGAGATGGCTGCCCGTGAACTGCGTTACCAATGGTTCGACGAGTTGGCGCGCACCTGTCGGTATACGGCTGTCGCAGTCGCCCACCATCGGGATGACAGTGTGGAAACGATGCTGCTCAACCTTATCCGGAGTACAGGCATTCGTGGCCTTTCGGGCATCCGTCCCCGAAACGGGAAGATCGTACGGCCACTTTTATGCGTCACAAGAGATGAGGCGATTAGCTACCTGAACAGCATCGGGCAAACGTATGTCACAGACAGCAGCAATTTGCAAGATGAATACCTGCGTAATAAGATCCGGCTGAAACTGCTTCCCCTGATGCAAGAGATCAATCCATCGGTAAAGAATGGATTATTCCGAACCGCCAATTACCTGAACGAAATAGCAACCGTCTACAACAAAGCCATTGAAGAAGGAAAAGCGCGGGTATGGTCTGAAGAAGGTATCCACATCAAGTCACTGTTGACGGAAGCATCGCCCGGCGCGTTACTGTTCGAGATACTGCATCCGTTGGGATTCAATTCCGCCCAAGTGGAAGAGATCATGCAGTCCGTCGGCTCGCAACCCGGGAAACAATTCATGAGCGGTTCGGGATGGAGAGCGATCAGGGATCGCGAACGGATACTGATCGATCGGGCCAAAGCAGCCCCCCTCACCCCACCCTTTCAACTTACCTTCGATGAAAAGGAATATACCGCCGGCTTCAAGATGGCCAACGATAAACGGATCGCATATTTCGACGCAGACAAGTTGAAAGGCGGCTTCACTGTACGCAAGTGGGAAAAAGGAGATGTCTTTGTTCCCTTTGGCATGACAGGCAAAAAACTTGTCAGCGATTTCCTGACCGACAGGAAATTCTCCATTCTACAGAAAGAGAACCAATGGGTGCTGTGCAGTGGCGAAACCATTGCCTGGATCATCGGCGAACGTACCGACAACCGTTTCCGGATAGATGATTCTACCCGGCGTGTGATGATCGTAAAGGAAAACGGATGAAGTTCCGGCGATATTTTCTCTTGCCAACGACTCGGTCATTATAGACGATTCTGATAAAGAGGATCTTGTAGCCGAATCAACTTTAAAAATCAGTGAACAGTTCTCAGAAACGCGTTCCAAGGGTCATAAGCACCTGATGATTGTTGTTTTTCATATAGGTCTTCGGAAGACGATTTTCATAATACTGATGATCAACATCTGCATCATAGAAAGCATAAAAATCTTCCTTATACGTATTATACCTGTAAGCTAAATCAGCATAGAAGTTCTTACCACGATATCCAAAGCCAAATGTATAATTACTGATAGCTTTCGTATTTGCATAGTCAGTATCGGTTATTACACTGTTCTCAGGAAGCTCTTTAAATGCTATATCCTTATATGCGGATGTAGATAGGCTATATCCTGCCCTGAGAGCAAACTCGGGAACAAACTTATATTCTGCTCCCATACGGAAAGTACTTACCCCTTTCAACATATCTTTAGCCGTTCCGGTTTCCCACCACATTGAACCGCCTTGATAGTCTGCATAACGAAACTTCATGGTGGAATAATCCTGATACTCATATTCAGCTCCCAATGCCAGGTTCGCCCCTATGGTATAGCCTAAACTGAAATTATATTTCCATGGCGTCTGCAAGCGATATTTAAAGGAAGCATCCTTCCCACCTAACTTCTCATACGTGTCTATCTCTCCACTAACCATTTCACCCTTATCATTCTCCATATTATCATAGATAAGATATGCGCTGGTTCTATGAGCTAACGTATAATATGTAGGTGTATGTATAGCTACTCCAATACGCAATGGAGAATATTCGAACGGACGCACAATAGCGCCAAGTTTCAGATCAAAACCGGATCCATCCGTTTTATTCCAACTTTCCAGGCTATATCCCCAAGGATCGCCATTAGCTGGATAACTTTCATCATATATGGAATACTTTTTGTAGTTTATTTCATACAATCCTACAGTGAATCCAAGATAAACACGCTCACTGATATTAAGAGACATATTAAAATTAAACTCATCTATACCGCCTGATTCTTTAGAATAAAACTGACTATAGGTACGAGGCAAATGGCCTATATATCCGGAAGCATTTTCAACCGGATTATATAACCAACCCATCCAGCCCAAAGCGGCAAGCCATCCTACATTACCATCTTCCAATAGGTTACCACCAAGCGTAGCAATATCATATCCCACATCATACATCAAATTGGCTTGATTTACCATTTGATTCGTTTGCGATAGAGGATAATCGTCATTGACACCAGGAATATCTCCCGCCATTGACATTAGCTTATTAAGAGATGTATTCCTTTTATAGCTGAATCCAAAATTTACATAGCGTAAGGGAGTATACTCCCCTATTTTATTAGAGAAAACAAGTCCTATATTATCAAATTGAAAGCGGTTCTTATTTTTCTTGAAAGATGAATCGAGGAAATCACTTTTAGTTTCCATAGCAGAAAAGCTAAAGGTGGTCATGGCATCATTACTACGGTAAATACCTATACCGGCAGGATTTACGCCGATTGTTGAGATATCGCCGCCAAGAGCCCCCATAGCGCCACCCATTCCGACAAAACGGGCTGTCCCATTCAATGTGTTGCCACTGAACTTTACAGCATCATATATATTTTGCGCTCCCACTCCTATAGTTACCAAAAGCGCCAAAGTAGCCATTGATATAATCTTTTTCATAATTCTGCTCTCCATTTATATCCTGCTTTCAAACA
This sequence comes from Mediterranea sp. (in: CFB group bacteria), assembly GCA_031259755.1. GTDB lineage: Bacteria > Bacteroidota > Bacteroidia > Bacteroidales > Bacteroidaceae > Bacteroides. Next base: position 2,989 of record JAIRKY010000020.1, read on the forward strand.
AAAAACGTATTCTCATTATCGTCTACTACCACTGGAGCGAGATGATCCTCCTCCACCGCCAGATGATCCGCTGGAGCGAGACGAACTGCTGCTACCGGATGAAACACTACTGCCCGAACGCGAAGTACTTGGAGTACTGTAATTTCTGGAACCGGAAGATGAGCTACCCGAAGAAGAGCTACCGGATGAATAGTTTCTTGTCGAAGTAGAACGACTACTGTTGTATGATGAGCCACGGCTTGAAGACGTTGAACCGGAACGACTCACCGATTCACTCGCGCTTTCGGAATTATTTGAATCACGTGATGTATTAGTCGTACTGGGACGAGTATAAACTGATTCACGCCCTGTTTCCGTACGAGCGCCTTCGCGCGTAACATTGGCGCGACCTGTACTTCCTTCTCTGGTTCCAACCACTCTGCGTGTTGCACTCGCTTCTCCACCAGATACCGCAGGACGACGGCTACCCGTTGTTCCTGACGAAACTGTCGATCCGGGACGTCTGCTTGTACTTACTGTGGAAGCTGATCCGGAACGTCTATCCCCTATGCTTACACGATTTGAATTCGGACGACGGGTTGCATTGTATGTATTACTCGCCCAATGACCACCGCTTGGGTAACCGCCCCAATGGTGGTGATGTCCCCAACCGCCATACCAGTAGCCGGGCCAATAGCCGCCCCAGCCCCAATAGCCACCGGCATACCAGGAGTTCCATCCATAACCCCATCCGTAGCCCCAACCAGGCCCCCAGCCCCAGCCTACCGAACCATAACGCCAATCCCACCAAAGGCGGTTAGAGAACGTCGGGAAGGCATAAGCATAAAAACCATCTGTGTATACATTCCAATTCCAGGAGTTCAGTCCATAGACAACATCCCAATAGTATGGACTACTGATAGGAATAGCATATCTCGGATTACGGAAACGGATAATGCGTTCGGCATATTCATAATCATCCTGCGACCCTTCGAAACCACCGATCCATTCACCATTCAAAGCATTAGCGGCTTTTTCTTCTATATACAACGTATCATCCTCCATTACAAATTCATTATCCTTGGCATCGTAACGGCGGTTGTACTCGTCTATGTCACGTACATTCTTCCTATCCTGAACAACTACAGTCGATCCCGGAGCTGCATAAATTGCGGCACTCACCTCTTTCTTTTCCTCAACAGGAACCACAACCTCTTTCTTCACTTCTTTATCTTTATCCTTTTTCGGAATATAATAAAGATCATCATCATAGCTCTGCGCCATTGTTACCAAAGGAAAGCTCATGGCAGCAAGCATAAAAAAAATAATCTTTTTCATACTTATAGGTTTTACGGATTCTTACTATTCAACTTTTATCTCATTACAAAGATAAGAAAAGGAATCGCCATTTAATAAAGATTTCTCCCAAATAATATTAATAAATCTATGTTGCCGGTTATAATCATCTAATCTATCGAATGTATCCATCGTTTTTTTCCATAACTCCATTGCCGCCATAGCATGAGATGTCGTGTTCCATCGCACTCTTACGCAATTATTTCCTCATGATCCCTTTTGTTTCTCCTACTCTTCCGTGCGACCAGATATATATCTTATCCATGACCAGATATATATCTGGTCGTGTACGAGATATATATCTGGTCGCACGGATCATACCACGATGACAAAGAGATCGTGGTATTTTATCTTCTGAATTTATTTATTCTTGCTCGAGCTGTAGCGTCTTGGTAGGTTGGTCGCATACCTCCGTCGGGCCAAAATATTGGATTGGGCCCGGATATACATAGTCGGTCTTGACAGCCCATACATCACGCTGTGCGGCGAACGCTTTGAATGGGGCGCCATCAAGTTTAACCAATGCTTTCTGGATCACTGGTTTCATTTCGCCATGACGGCGTTCCATGTTCATCATCATTGTGATAGGCACGCCACCTGCAATCCATTGCCCGGCAGGAGCGGTAGTGTTGCGGACAGACGACATATAACCGGTCTTACCGTTCGCGATCAGCATAGAAGCCGTATAACCTAACGAATAGCAGTAGTCCGCGTCATAATTGGATGGAGCGGCGCAACGCCCTTCATAACCGAAGAAGTGGTGTTGCGCAGAGAACTTACCTGCAAACTTGCCGGTAGCTTTCCACTCATCCAATTTCCTGGCGACCATTTCGGACAACAGTTTTTCCGTTTCGATCAATGATACCTGAACATTACCATGCGGGTCACGGTCAAGTGTCAACTGGCGGGCGACACCTTCCGGAAGGCTCGCGTAAATATCGGCGTTTTCCTTAGACAACTTGGAAATGATGTATTCACGTTGGTGAGATTTCTTGATATGCGAGAATTCTTCCGCATGATGAGCCAGGAAGTCGTTCAACTCGGCAATCAGCCTCTTCATGGCAGGAATAAATTCCACCAATCCTTCAGGGATCAGCACGGTACCGAAGTTGTTACCTCCGGCAGCGCGATTTGCCACAGCCTGAGCGATGTAAGTCACTACATCATCCAATGACATATCATTAGCCTCTACCTCTTCCGATACGATACAAACATTCGGTTGTACCTGCAACGCACATTCAAGAGCGATGTGTGAAGCCGAACGGCCCATCAATTTGATAAAGTGCCAGTATTTACGGGCTGAATTACAATCGCGCTGGATGTTGCCGATCACTTCCGAATAGACTTTACAAGCGGTATCGAATCCGAATGATGTTTCGATCATTTCATTCTTCAAGTCGCCGTCAATGGTCTTAGGGCACCCGATCACTTGTATGCCACAGTTCTTGGCGGCATAATATTCGGCCAATACACAAGCATTTGTGTTTGAGTCGTCGCCACCGATGATAACCAAAGCCTTAATATTCAATTCTTTCAGGATCTCGTATCCTTTTTCGAATTGTTCCGTGGTTTCCAGCTTCGTACGGCCTGAACCGATGATATCGAATCCACCGGTGTTACGGTATTCATCAATAATATCGCCTGTAAGTTCCATGTAGTTATGGTCGACAAGTCCACCCGGCCCAAGGATGAAGCCATAAAGCTTGCTGTTTTTATTCAACGACTTGATACCATCGAAAATACCGGAAATTACGTTGTGCCCACCCGGAGCCTGTCCGCCGGAAAGGATCACTCCGACATTCACAGCCGGGAAGTTTACCGCTTCAGCCGACTCCACAAACTGAATCAGAGGCATTCCGTAAGTGTTGGGAAATAATTTCTTAATGGCTTCCTGATCGGCAACAGATTCGGTCGCCTTACCTTCGCTAACTTTTACCGTACCTCTCAGCGCTTTCGGTAGTTTAGGCTGGTAAGCGGCCCTTGCGATTTGCAATGCACTTTTTGTCATCTTTCTTAATTATTTAAAGGTGTTAGTTCATTTTTTACATTAAAGCGCCGCAAATTTCGTATTTTTTCTTCAGAAAAGCAAAAAGAATATAAAGTATGACAAGGCATGTACCTATTTACTCGCGGGGAAGCCAAACGATCATTTCACTCTTTCCCCGGTTATCCCAAGCGTAATATGGGATGGCTTTCGTCCCGTTACTGCTTATCGTTACTACGCCGCCAAGTAGATCCGGTTCCCACTTGTGTTCAAGAGGGGCATTGTCGGCAAGTGCGGTCTTCAGTACGTTGTAATTGTTATCCATGCTTTCCAGGCAGTACAGTATGGGGCCTCTTTCAACAGAAACCCGGCCCTTGTTTGCTTCAACACATTCGTTGGTAATGGTTCTTTTGATTTCCATCGGTAAAGACAAGCTTACGACATCACCTTTATTCCATTTACGGTTTAATGCCATATACCCGTCGGCTCCGATTTCATAACCGATAGCTTCACCATTCAATGATACGGTAATTCCGGGCTTTTCGCTTCCCAAATAAGTATATAAATCGCTTGGAACAGGTTTACCTCGCGTCCAACCGGGGATACGTAGTTTAAGCGTAAACGTCGCGGTTTTTTGCGGATCTATCTCAATATTGATCTTTCCATCCCAAGGATACTGTGTTTTCTGGTTCAAGGCGATGGTTTGATGGGCCGTTTTGATCTCCGTATGGCTGTCGACATACAGGTTCACATAGACCTGATCCTCTTTCTGCGCATAGACATATCCGGGAATGGATGCCATGAAACGGCATAAGTTGCTTGGGCAACATGCGCAGCCAAACCATTCGCTACGGGTGTAATCGCCATGCGCCTCCAATGGATTGGGATAGAAGAAATGATCTCCGGAAAGACTTATACCCGAAATAACCCCGTTATACAATGTCCTTTCGAGAACATCATAATATTTGGCTTCTCCATGATTCAGGAATTGCCTGTGGTTCCAGTATACGTTTCCTATGGCGGCACATGTTTCACAATACGCGCTGTGATTCGGCAATTCGTAATTGTCGCCGAAGGCTTCTCCGTGATGGCGCGCGCCAATACCTCCATTGATATAATATTTTTTGGACACCACGTTATCCCAGATATGATCAATGGCTTGCTGATATGCGGAATCTCCGGTTAAGGCGGCTACATCCGCCATGCCCGAGTACATATATACCGCCCTGACTGCATGTCCCACAGCTTCATCTTGTTCCGTGACCGGTTTATGCGATTGACAATAGGCCCCCCTTCTTCCATTGCCTTTCAGGTCAAGGAAGAATTTGGCTAAATCCAGATATTCCTTTTTCCCGGTCACCCTGTAAAGTTTAACCAGTCCCATTTCTACGATCTGGTGACCGGGTTCGTAGGTCAACTTATCCGGCCCGAAGTCGCGCGCCAACAAGTCCGCGCTTTTTACGGCGACATCAAGTAAAGAGCGCTTTCCGGTAGCCTGGTAATGTGCGACGGCTGCTTCATATAAATGCCCGCAGTTATATAATTCATGGCTAAGATCAGGCGTTTTCTCCCATCTTTTTTCTCCAACCCATTTGTGCAGGTTTCCGGGTTCACCCGCCGTTCGCGCCGTAAACAGATAGCCGTCCGGCTCCTGAGCCTGTTGAATGAGCGCGATGAGTGTGTCCATTTTAGCTTCCAGCGCCGGATTCGGAAACATTTGGATGGAATAGGAAGCTCCTTCGAGTATCTTATAGATATCGGTATCATCGAATGGGTATTCGGTATTGAAATAGCCTTCCGTCAGTCCGGCGGCTTTTCTGAAATTGTCTACTCTTCCCGTGATCTCACATTGGTGAAGGGCAATAGGAATAGTTATTTCCTGATTTGTTTTTATCCTGGGCGCCCAAAAGTCATCGGTGAATTTCACTTCAGTAAATGAGATGGAACGGATCGGATAATCGGAATGTTGTTTACTGTCACCTTTACCGCATCCGGCAAAGCAGATTGCACATCCTGCAATGAATGATAAGCTTCTAAAAAACGTCATAGATGAATGGGTTTATGAGGTCGGCATCAAAAGCACAGGAGCTTCTGATACCGGCCTCTGTGATTATTAGACCATAAATTTATAAATTATCGTTCGAATAACCATCATTTTGTTTTAAGTTTGGATTCTTTTCGCGTTGCGACCTCGGTATGGGTAGCAATGTACGATAATCTCCATTAGGGGTATGAGAGAACCAGGACTTGCGGGTGTATACGCCAAAACGTATCATGTCCTGACGCCTGCGGCCTTCCTGATTAAATTCCCATCCCAGTTCGTCAAAGAAACGGCCGTATTGGATGTCTGTTCCTCCTTCGAACGTGTGCGCAGCCAAGTTGTCGCGACGGCCATAATCGTATACGCTACCTTCTGAGAGTTGCGCGCCTGTAACCGTGGCCTTTTCGGGTTTGGACTTGAAATTACGTGCTCTTACAGCAGTAACGATTTCCGCAGCATTATCGGCGCGACCCAGTCTAAGGAGCGATTCGGCTTTCATCATCAATACATCGGCGTACCGGAACAATGGCCAGTCGTTGCTTAACTGTACACGGGCGCCCACGGCGATCTCAAACTTACCATGACGGAAACCGTGAATTTCTTCCGACTCGGCAACACTCGGAACTTCGTTTACAAAGGATAGTGGTTGGCCGGATAGACTTCCCATTGTGCACTTCAGCAACTCACCACCGGAAGAATATTGATCCCCCTGGATCCAGTTGTCATAAAGTCTTTGGTCGTCTTCATCAAAGGTGTCAATGAACTGCGGTACGGCGCAAATACCACCCCAAGGGCTGGATGACAGGTTGTATGTGGCCTGATTAGCCGGTTGCAGGGTTTGCATGTGGATATCGAATGCGTTCCAATCGGTTACGTATTGGTCATCGAAAGGTAAGGCGAAAATAATTTCCCTGGCATTTTCATTGTTGGTAGCAAATACTTCTTTCTGTGTAGGATCCAGTTCAAAAAGCCCGGAGCCAATAATCTCATCACATGCGTCAATACATTCTTGCCATTTGGATGTTCCGGCATAAACTTCCGCGTTGAGATACATTTTGGCGAGCAATGCCCATGCAGCCCAGGTATTGAAACGGCCGTACGATATTCCACCTTTCGTATCGCTAAGTAACGCCATATTTCCCGTAACTTCCTGTATGACGAAATCGAAAACTTCCTGCCGGGTGGATTGTTCGGGAATGTAACCTTCAGGTACGTCATACTTGGTCATGATAGGCACATTGCCATACAGATCGCAAAGCATATAATAATATGAAGCACGCAACACTTTTAGTTCGGCAATGGTTTCTTCTTTACCTTCTGTAACCGGAATACTACCGGACTCGATCTGGTACAATACACGGTTGCAGTTGTTTATCCCCGCATAAAGATGGTTCCAACAGTTGTTGACGACATCATGATCCGTACTCCATTGATGTTCGAATACAAGCCGGTGTACTCCTCCGTCTACCCAACCGTTAGGGCGTCCGGGTATAACCGATTGGTCGGATGATACTTCCATTACACGCAGAATACTATTCCAGAACAGAAGCGCCTCTCTCCAATTGACGTATGCGGACCCGATCAGGGATGCAAGATCCTCTGCAGTCGGTTCAAACTCTTCAGAAATGATTAATGAGTAACTGTCGTCATGTAAACGGGTACAGTTGACACAAACCAACGATATGATTCCAATGAGGAAAATTGATATTTTTGTTTTCATTATAGTCGGATTCTTTAGTTAAAATACAATGTTTGCTCCCAAGGTAAATGTTCTAGTCGTAGGATATTTATCACGTTCGTCGTTACCCGGATAAAGTCCCACCCTGTTTACTTCAGGATCCATTCCTTTATACCCGGTAATGATGAAAGCATTTGAGCACGAACCGTAAACGCGTATCGATTTGATATACTTTGTACCGGTCTTCGGGAAATTATATCCAAGAGTGATATTATCTATCTTCCAGAAGTCGCCATTTTCGATATAATAACTATTGAATTCCAATGGCATTTCCTTGCTCAACACGGCTTTGCCGAATACTTTATGTTCGGACGATTTCAAGCGGTTATAGTTCATGATGCTTGTATTCTCATAATACATACGTTGGAAGTTCAGTATCTGATAATCGAACGCTCCGCGCATGGTGATACTCAAATCCCAGTCCTTGTATCTGAAGTTATTGTTCCATCCCGCATAGAATCTGGGCAGGCCGTTTCCAAGTACGTGTTTATTATCGTTATTTTTCATGCTCAGGAAATCGTCATAGCTTACATGGTTTCCTTCTCCATCCAGATAGATCCATTTGCCGTTCTCGTCAACGTCTACAACCTTATATCCGAAGAAGTCGCCAATCTTTCCACCGATTTCAATACGATGTGTTGAGGTTTGTATCGGCTCTCCGGTACTTCCTTCATAAATATAATTGGATGATACCTGATAAAGGTCGTTCGACAAACTAACAAGTTTATCACTATTGGTAGAGAAGTTAACGCTTGATCCCCAATAGAAATTCTTTGTCTGAACAGGAACAACGTTCACTAATATTTCTATCCCTTTATTACGTAATTTACCTACATTAGCGGTTGTGCTGTTCACCAGATTTGGAGGAACAGGTACGGAAAAACTGTAGATCAGGTCTTTGATATCACGGTTATAATAGTCGATAGAACCACTGATACGGTTACCTAACACACCAAAATCAAGGCCGACATTCCATTCGTGCTTTTCTTCCCACTTGATATGACGATTGGTGTTCCGGTCGGGAAGCAGTGTTCTGATCCATTTTCCGTCCGAATAGTAATAGCCCGAATAGGCAAGCGTAGCGGTACCAATGAATGGGTCTTTAGGCTGGCTTCCGGTTACACCATAACCTGCACGTAGTTTCAGGTCATCAAAAAAATTCAATGATTTAATGAAGTTTTCTTCACTTAATCGCCAACCGAGTGATACGGCAGGAAAAAGCCCCCATTCGTTGTTCGTACTTACCAACTGGCTTGCTCCTTCATATCGTAAACTTGCCATGAACAGGTAACGGTCTTTGAATGAATAGGTTGCTCTGCCAAAGAAACCTATCAGATTGCTTTCTCCCCTGTCACTGCTAAGACTACTCTTTTTAGACGCTAAACCCTCGCCCAACTGTATCTGTGAGTATCCGAAAATATCGGTCGGGAAGTCTTCATTGTTGATCCAGAAATTATAGTATTCATTTTCCTGATAACTATATCCACCCAGTACGGAGAATTTATGATCACCGGTTGTTTTGCTGTATTGTGCGGTAAGGTCCATTAAGCGATCGATAGATTCATCTTGTCCGTTGGATGCGAATCCATTTCTGGAGTCACGGATATTGGATATGTGATTTTTGGTTTCCGAATAACCTCTTGTCTGGTTGTATTTGCTGTATGAGAACAGCGCTGTAAGCGTAAGATCTTTGACCGGATTATACGTGAGATTCGCATTCAGACGGGTGAACTGAGTTTTATTCCGGCCATCACTTTCGTACAGACGGGATACCGGATTCTCGTAGTTGAACAGTCCCGGCTCTTCATACCATGAACCATCCTCGTTCTTTGCGGGGGCGGTCGGATTCATGATTTGCGCCTGGCGATAGGTATAACCATTGAAGCTATATCCGTCCCCGGTAGTTGTATATCGATTTTGGGTATTTATGACCTCGAAGCTTGCTTTCAGTCTATCGTCGAACATGTTGTGATTCACTTTCGCCCGGATATTGAGATTCCTGTTATCGGATTTCTTGAAGATACCTTGCTGATCACGATAATTTACATTCAAAAGATAGTTTGTTTTTTGATTACCTCCGGTGAAACTCAGGTTGTGAACGTGGCTGAATGGGGTTCTGGTAACTTCCTTGAGCCAATCGGTGTCGTAACCTTTGTCCCAGCTTTCCGGTCTGTAACCTTCCGCTATCTGACGGCGGTAATCATCAGCCGTAAGCATCTCCATTTTCCTGGCAATGGCCTGCGTATAGACATACGTGCTATATTCTACCCGATTGAAGTTTGTTTCTTTAGCCCTTCGGGTCGTGATGATAATCACCCCGTTCGTACCGCGTGTGCCGTAAATAGCGGCGGCAGAACCATCTTTTAGCACATCGATGCTTTCGATATCATCCGGTGAGATGAGACTAAAGTCGCCCGGTACGCCATCAATGATAACCAATGGATTGGTGTTTGTTCCGTTAATTGTTGACCGGCCACGCAGCAACATCTGTGTACTTGCTGTGGGGTCGCCTGACGTTAGCGAAATAGTCAAACCAGCTACTTTACCTTGAATGAGCTGACCCACATCTTGTGTCATACCTTTATTAAAATCATCGGATTTAATTGTAGCCACAGAACTTGTCAGGTCGCCTCTTCTTTGTGTACCGTAACCGATAACCACGACTTCGTCCAAGCTGTAATTGTCTTCCTGAAGAACGATAGACAGGGCGGTTTTATTGTCAATAACAATCTCCTGGCTGATGTAACCAATGTAGGAGACTACCAATATATCGCTGGGGTTGGCGCGCAGGGTAAAATTACCATTGAGATCGGTAATTGTTCCGTTACTTGTTTTCTTTACCATGACGCTCGCCCCGATGACCGGCTCTTTGTTTACGTCAGTGACAATACCTCGTATCTCTACGCCCGATTGTTTGCTCTCTTGTGTTGCTTGCACGGTTTTATTCTCCGGCAGTGCGCGTAAAATGATATAGTCATTATCAAAGATATATTCAAGATTAGCGTCTTTCAGGGCCTGTTTGAGGATGTCCTTTACTTTTCCGGTAGTAGACTTAACTGTAACAGTCTGTTTGGTTTCCAGTTTATTATTGCTATATACAACCAGATAGTTTGTCTGTTCCTCAATTTCTTTAATGAGTTGTTCAAGTGGCATTTTCTTTGAAGTGACATGTACGGTTGCTTCTTGCGCAGACGTGTTTGTGGCTATAAGTTGGAAAACACAAATAAACAGCAAGAAAAACGAGATTCTCATAACTTTAAAAGACTTATTATACTTTTGAAGATATGACGGTATAAACAAATGATTTATTTTCATAACTTTGTGATGTTAAATGAATTTTTTAAAATACTGGATTAGAATTTGTTTAACGTTTGTACGGCGGGTGTGGAGCACTTGCCGTACTCTTTTGCGGTGTGATTAATTTTTCATAGGCAAAACGTATTTTTGGTATTAGACAACGTGTTTTTATTTGATCTCAATGATATTATCTACATCATTTTTCTTAAGTCTGAATCCATTGGTTTTTTGTAATATCCTTAAAATCTCATAAGGCCCGTCTTGCTGGCGGAACTTACCGGAATATACTTGTTTTCCCGTTTGCTCACTACCGATAATGATCTTGATGCCATAATGCCATTCTAATTTCTTTGCAATTTCCGACAATAGAACTTTATCGAAGAAAAGGATGCCTTGTTTCCATAAGAAGTCGTTCTCATTCTCTAATGGCGTGACCTTAACTTCTCCGTTACTAAAATTTAGATTCTGCATAGGTTTGAGACATACTTTTCTCGGGCTATTATTTAATTGGACTTCAACGGAACCTTCTAACAGGCTGACGTCGGTTGAACCTTTAAACGCATCGCACTTTACATTGAAAGTTGTACCCAATACGTTTACCGCAAGTAATGGGGTCTGTACCACAAACGGGCATTCCGGATTTCCGGCTACGTTGAAGTAGGCTTCTCCTTTTAACTCAATCTTTCGTTCTTTGCGGTTAAATCGTGAGGGATACCGTATGGAAGAGCGTGCGTTCATCCATATTTCTGTTCCATCGCTCAATATAAGCGTGGCATGTTGTCCTGCGGGTACAGATAATGTATTGTATTGAACTTGGCTATATAGTTTATAATCGAAATAATAATAAGACGCAAACCATGTTCCCGCAATAATCAGCGCTATCGCGGCCGCATACCTGCTGAATCTTAAAAAGGCTCTCTTTATTTGTTGTTGTCTTTTTCCGGAATAAAATTGTCTGTAGCTTTCTTCACCTTCTTTAATGTCTTGTGGTTGCCGGAATAAAGCGAGTAAACCGTTCAGATTACGATAGGTCATGAACTCTTGCCTTAATTCATTGTCATCTTCAATCGCTTTTAGTAGTCGAATACGTTCATATTGTTCCAGCTCTCCCGCAAAGTACTTTATGATATGTTCTTTATCCATGTATTTCTGTGTTTAATACACTTTTAACGTATAATGACACAAAAACCCCTAATCAAAGAATGAGAAAGAATGAGAAAAAAATGAGGAATAACTGAAAACGCTTAGTTGAAAGAATGGATAGAATCAGGCAGGAATTGTTATAGCTTCTTGGTATACGGTTAGATAAAAAGGAAAACGAAGAGTGGAATATAGTCCTTTAATTCAACTCTTAGTTTTTTATATGCAATTGACATTTGTGCTTCAACAGTCTTAATGGAAATATTCAACTCCTCTGCAATCTCTTTTTGCTTTTTCCCCTCTATCTTGTTTTTAATAAAAATCTCTCTACACTTATCCGGAAGGGAATTGATGGCTCTTGTTATTTGCTGTTCGATCTCCTCTTCGTTCGATATATTCTGGTTGAACACATCTAATGATTGGAGGTTGGTTCGTAGTGTGAGTACGTACTCCTCCATGATCTTATTTTCGGCCTTGTGTGAGATAATTCTTTTTCTCAACAAGTCAATGCATTTGTTTTTGGTGGAAAGAAACAGGAACGCTAACAAGTTATTATGGGAAGAGAACGTATCCCAACGTTCCCATAGTTCGGTGAAGACATCGTGGACTATATTTTCGGCATCTTCCTCGACCAAAACGTATTCTTGGGCGAACCGTTTTAATCTGGGATAGTGCAGAATGTACACCTTTTTAAAGTATATATCATTATCAACACTCATCCTACCCTCTTTTGTGTTATATATGTATTATTAGAATTATGGTTTGACAAAGTTAAAATAATATTTCATAAATATAGAGCCTGTTTAAATTTTAAATAAAAATATAGGGGTATATTATAATATCCTTTAGATACGTAAAAAGATAGGAATACATAGCTGAAAAGATGTATCTTGGCAGGTATTCAGATAGGCAATAGTGATCTTCCGAAGAAACAAATTCATGCGCTTGCCTTATAAAGTATGCCCGAAAATTGTATCTTTGCCCTCGAATTAGAGCTTACCAGGAGAGCAACGTTGCTTTCTCGGCCGGCTCTACACACGATTTAATCACTTAAAACAAACAATTATGGCAAGTAGAAAAGAACTTAAGAAGAATGTAAGTTATATCGCCGGTGAATTACTTGCGGAATGTTTAATGAATAGCATATCTGAAACGGCAGACAAAAAGAAAACGGACGAAATCATGGCTCAAATACTTGCTATGCAAGATGAGTTTATCAGCCGCCTCAGTCATACGGAACCTGGAAACGTAAAGGGATTCTACAAGAAATTCCGTAGCGACTTCAATGCTAAAGTAAACGAGATTATTGACGCCATCAAGGCATTAAATTGAGCATTGAAAATTGAAGATAAAACAAGCTGTATACAGTTTTATATACTGTAAGATATTGGGGTGGAAAGCTGTTGTTGCCGTACCGGATCACGATAAATGCGTGGTCTGCGCCGCTCCCCATACCTCGAACTTAGACCTTTTCATTGGAAAGCTTTTCTACGGTACAATAGGTGGGAAAACGAGTTTCATGATGAAAAAAGAATGGTTTTTCTTTCCGCTGGGCCTCCTCTTTAAAGCAGTAGGCGGAATCCCTGTAAATCGCGGACGAAAATCGTCATTGGTCGATCAGATGGTAACCGTATTCAAAAAAAAGGAAAGGTTCCATCTTGCCATTACCCCCGAAGGTACCCGGAAGCCAAATCCAAATTGGAAGAAAGGTTTTTATCATATCGCCTTTAAGGCTCAGGTGCCTATTGTTTTGATCGGCATTGATTATAGAAAGAAAACCATTTCCGCCGGCAAATCTATTTTCCCTTCAGGAGATATAGATAAAGATATGAGAGAGATTAAGCTCTACTACAAAAACTTCGAGGGTAGACATCCGGAATATTTTGCTTTAGGAAAGATTTAATCGGAAATGGCCTTGTTCACGAATCGTATGAGAGTATCTATCCTGCAAACCGATATCGCTTGGGAAGACAAACGGAAAAATCTGCAACATCTCCGTAACAAGTTGGAAGAGCTTCGCGGCAAGACAGATATAGTGATAGCGCCGGAGATGTTCTCAACGGGATTCACCATGAATAGCCGGAAGTTTGCCGAACCTGTAGATGGAAATACGATTACAATATTACGTGACTGGGCCGCGACTTATCAGATGGCTTTGACAGGAAGCTATATTGCTTCCGATCAAGGATATTACTATAACCGCGCTTTCTTCCTCACACCGGATGGTGACACATTCTACTACGATAAAAAACATCTGTTCCGGATGGGGAACGAGGCAGCACATTTCTCTGCCGGGAATAATAAGGCCATTGTCTCCTATCGTGGATGGAATATCTGCATGCTTGTTTGCTACGATATACGCTTTCCGGTTTGGAGCAGAAACGTTGACAACGGATATGACCTGCTGATCTATGTGGCCAACTGGCCAAGTCCACGCCGCCATGTGTGGGATACGTTATTAGCCGCCCGGGCCATAGAGAACATGAGTTACGTATGTGGAGCCAACCGGGTAGGCACAGACGGTAACAAACTATCATATAATGGTGGAAGCGCCATCTACTCTCCGAAAGGAAAAGCAATTACCGTAGCGCCTGACAATGAGGAGTGTACCATTACAACAGAACTTAGCCTGGACGAACTGAAAAACTTCCGTGAAAAGTTTCCGGTATGGATAGATGCCGACCGGATTGAACTCCTGCCAAACGAATAATACCAATACCGATTCAATTATTCATATTCTTGATTGTCTCCCTATTGCTTTCATCTCTCTGAAATTCCTGTTTATTGGGCATGAAGGGTGAAAGCAAAGCTTCTCTTGAAATCTAACTAAAACAAACTCTTGCGCATAGCCAATGTATCGTAATTGTTCTTCAGGTCTGTCCAATCTACTTTCTTCGTCGGATCAATGCCATTGATATATTTTTCAATGTTGGTATATCCATCGCTGTTACAATCCGACACGGCATCAGACGGATCGTTAGGATCCAGGCCGTATTTGGTTTCCCACGTATCGGGCATACCGTCACCATCGGTATCTATGTATGGTGTGCCGTTATATTCGGGCAATCCGCCTACCTGGCGAATATCTGTAATAATACCTTGTTTGTATGAATCGGCAGGAAGTCTTCTCTTGACATATTTCGTATCAAACTCATAGTCGGATGCATTTGCTACATAGAAAGGTTTGCCGGTTTTTACTGTTTTGACGATACGCTCATCTACGGCATCACGTTTGGGATAATTCGCTCCCACGTTATCCAGCACAAATATATAGGCTTCTTTTGCATTCATGATAGTGGCAAACGGCATATGCATAGCCTCATCCACGCGGATCTGCGCTTCGAACCGTCCGGCATCAGACCCGTCATAAACCTGTACCCCACCGTTCCAGTTGTTCTTTGTTACATGAGGATATCCTTCGGTGATATTGCCGCTGACATAAGCCTTACCAAAGGTATCCGGTTTGTTTTTGTCACGACTGGATTCCGGCTTCAGAATACGATAAGCGACCGGTTTATCTTTTGGCGTGACAGGACCCGGCTTAAAGTAGTTGTTGATGATGTTAAAGAAGCTCTTCTCATCCCCTCCGTCAACCGAGCGGTTCCACCAGTTGAACACCACATTGTTGACAAAGTTAAAATCGCCATCCATACCTACCGAAGCATTACGGCTGATGTTGGAAGCAAACAGGTTACGGGCGAACAAACTGTTATGCCCGCCGATCGTTGCGCCAAAAGCATGATTATAACAATCGAGCGCTTCGGTAAACGCCGAGTTCTGAATAGTTACGTTCACCGTAGGAAGTTTCAGCCCATAACCATCTTCGCCACGATTGTAGACATGACGATACATGGACATATTTTCGTCTAATCCCCAACTGGAAGAACAGTGGTCGATCATAATATTACCAACCCCGTTACCTCCCAAAGCATCATCCCGGCGATTCACGTCTTGTGCTCCGCGGCGGAAACGCATGTGACGGATAATCACGTCGTGCGTGTCGACAAGGAAACTTTCGCCGGTCACGCAAACGCCATCGCCGGGAGCAGTCTGTCCTGCGATCGTGATATAAGGCGCCCGAACGTGGACAGGCGTCTTCAGACGGATAATACCGGCTACATTGAACACAACGATACGCGCGCCACCCGTTTCACAAGCTTCGCGCAATGTGCCGGGGCCTTCATCTTCCAATGAAGTTACTACGATAACCTTACCGCCACGTCCGCCGGCAGTGTACATTCCTCCGCCTTCAGCGCCAGGGAAGGCGGGAATACCGGCCTTCAACAAATCTTCCGGTTTAGAAGCCCAAGGTTTATAAGGTCTACCTCTACCGGCTTCTTCCATTATGACAGGCAGCGCTTTCTCCCAAGCCAGATCCGATTTACGCTCGATCTCCGCATCATGGCGCGCGCCTTCCGCCTTTACATCTTCGGGGATAACGGGATACTGTGCGAATAAGGGTAAACAGACAACTGCGCATCCCAAAGCAGCTATCATCTTTTTCATGTAGTCCATAAGGGTAATTAATTAAGTATTTGTTATTTGGAAGACGGACAAGGGCCGGATATGTAATCGAACCAGGCAATGGAAACAGTCCGTATCTAAAAACAACTAAATACTCAATACCCTGATATTGTATCCGATAAAGAGGCCGCTTTCGATAACGCCCGTTATTTTCTTTATCTCTTTTTCCATAGCGCGATGGATAGCATCGAACCAGGCATCAAGAACAAAGTTCCCATTCTCCGTGAAGACCGGGCCATCTTTCCCTTTGGCCATACGTAGCATAACTTTAGTGGCGCCTAACGCTTTCAGACGTTCTTCCACATAAAGCAAAGCGCTGGGAAAGACTTCGACGGGAACGGGGAATTTGGAGCCTAAACGATCAACGTACTTCGATTCGTCGACAATGATAAAGGTCTCCTTGCTATTGGCGATCAGCAATTTCTCTTTGAACATAGCTCCGCCACGCCCTTTGATCAAACTCATTTCCGGATCGACTTCATCGGCGCCGTCGAATGTCCAATCGGGCTTCTTTTCCCACAACGTGGTCTGGGGAATGCCAAGCTGCGTACATGTCATTGACAATTCCATAGAAGCGGGAATAACCTGTATATTCAGTTTTTCTTTCTTCATACGCTCTGCCATAGCCAGCGTAGCCACATAAACAGTAGATCCCGAACCTACTCCGATAACGTCTCCGTCCTTCATTTTCGAAGCGATCTCGGTAGCCACACGTTCTTTTCCTTCACGATTGATTATCGCATCCGACCATTGCAGGTTCTGGATGATCGTGTCTTTCCATTCCATAATTAATGCCAGTAATGATTTAGCTTAAAACGATAGGCAAAGGTAGATGTTTTTTTAGTACATTTCTGCGCAGGGTGTCAATTATTACAACGTTTCAACCAAATAATAACATATCATTCAGCATACGAAGTATATTTTTGCAACTAACTAAACATAAATATCATGAAACAGATTTTAGAATTCCTTCCTTTGCTGATGTTTGCGTTTTCGGTGAATGCCAGTCCGGTTGATTCCGCATTTAAAGAAACCGTGCGAATTGAGAAGCAGCTTAAAAAGACATCTTTTCCTGAAGCGGTGTATTACATTACAGATTTCGGCGCGCAACCCGGCCATGAGGCTGAACCTTGCCATGAAGCGATCAACCGGGCCATTGTAGCCTGTAGCCTGAATGGCGGTGGTACGGTAGTTGTTCCGAAAGGAACGTTTTATACAGGTCCTGTTACAATGAAAAGCAACGTAAACCTGCATATCGCAGAAGGTGCGACACTGAAGTTCAGTACAGATCAAAGTTTGTACTTCCCGGCGGTGATCACCCGTTGGGAAGGGATTGACTGTTACAATGCCCACCCATTGATCTATGCGTATGGCGAAACAAACATGGCGGTAACAGGAAAAGGTACGATCGACGGACAAGGCTCCAACGAGGCTTGGTGGCCCATGTGCGGCGCTCCGGGATATGGCTGGAAAGAGGGTATGATCGCCCAACGTAATGGCGGTCGCGATAAACTGCTGATGTATGCCGAGACATCCACTCCGGTTTACAAGCGCGTGATGACTCCGGAAGACGGATTACGTCCGCAAATGATCAACTTCTATTCATGTAACACCGTCCTGATCGAGGATGTTACATTGATCAACGCCCCATTCTGGGTTATTCATCCGATATTCTGCGAAAGCCTCATCGTAAGAGGAGTGCAAATATTCAACCGTGGGCCTAACGGCGACGGTTGCGACCCTGAATCATGCAAGAATGTACTGATTGAAAATTGCATGTTCGACACAGGCGACGACTGTATCGCCATTAAATCGGGACGTAACAATGACGGACGTAAATGGAACACTCCAAGCGAAAACATCATCGTACGTAAATGCCAGATGAAAAACGGACATGGCGGTGTAGTGATCGGCAGTGAGATCTCGGGAGGATACCGCAATTTGTATGTGGAAGAGTGCGAAATGGATAGTCCGCTGCTCGACCGTGTGATCCGTATCAAAACAAGCACCTGCCGTGGCGGGCTGATCGAAAACATATTTGTACGCAACATCACCGTAGGCGAATGTAAAGAAGCCGTGTTACGTATCAACCTGCAATACGAAAACCGTGAGAAGTGCAACCGCGGATTTATTCCTACCGTACGCAACGTACACCTGAAAAACGTGACCTGCGAAAAGAGCCAATACGGCGTACTGATCATCGGACTGGATGATTCCGACAACGTGTACAACATCAGCGTCGAAGACTCCCGGTTCAACAATGTATCCAAAAGCGCCTATCAGATTACCGGAGCCAAAGACGTTACATTCAGGAACCTGTACGTTAATGGTAGCGAGACGCTACAACCTGAGCCTCATGCGAAATAATTAGGATAAAGTTTATAAACAGGCCGCTTACCGGTTATCTCATTCAAGGTTTGGACACAGAAGCACAGAGGCTTGATTTGATTAAGAAGACGGAATTAAAACGCTGCGCCTCTGTGTTCAAACCTTGGTTTACGGAAGAAGTGTTATCTTGGCGTGGCCGTTGCCGCTGCGGCCTGTCATTGTCCCGCCACTTGGGTTGGGCATGCTGGCGTTGCCGGCTATGGTTGCGCCCTTGCCGGCGGTGAATGTTTTGGTGGGGGGAGGGGTGTGATTGCTTGTGCTGGTCACGCCGCTCACAAAGCCGCTGCCACCACCACCGCCAGCGCCGCCGGTACTGCCGGTGTTATCGGCGCCGCCTCCGCCATACCAGCCTCCACCACCGCTGCCGCCGGCAAAGCCGCCGTCGGTAGCGCCGCCAGCGCTGCCTATTCCAAAACCGCCAGGCCCCACAAGCGATGGACTCCCGGTTCCGCCGGCGCCACCCGCAGTTTGCGTTCCGCCACGGCCGCGATGCTCGTCATTGTTGGGAGTACCCTCACCGCCGGTGGCGCCACCACCGACTCCACCGGCGCTGCCAGAGCCGTACTGCCCGCCCCTGCCTCCGCCGCCTCCGGCCACGAGGAAGCGAGAAGAGAGCGAGGCGTCGTTGTTCCAATTGCCCCCTACGGTGCGGAAGTCCGTGCCGCCTCCGCCGTCGCCGGAAAATGCTGTACCACTCGTACTGAGCACTCCTCCAGGCCCGCCATTCCAAGACATAACGCCCGATGTGGCGCCGGCTTGCCCTACATATACATAGAGTATCTCTCCCTGCGTCAGTGCGATCTCTCCCCAGGAATATCCGCCCTTGCCTCCGTTGCTGAGGCCGCTGCCGCCGCCTCCGCCGCTTGCGCCCCACACCTCGAGCTTGTAGGTGCCGGTTGTCGGGACGACGAACTGCTGGACGCCGCCGGTATAGTCAAAGTCCCACGGGCTCTGGGCCAGGTTATACAGATAGCTGTTGCTATCGTCTATCGTCACCTGGTAGGTATAGGATTTCCCCGCTTCCAGCTTCACCTCTTGCCCTATACTGACGGGCGTAACGGGCCTTGTTACTTGATTTTTGCCCACCCAAAGGGTTGCTTCCAGCGTTGCCTTGTTGGCGAGTATGGTCTGCTCCACGAGCATCAGCGTGCCGGACGCGGTCGATACCGGGATATAGTTGTCCTTCTCCAAAGGCGTGCTGACCAGGTGGCCGCCGTTCACCGACAAGTCGTAGGTGGCGGTGGCGCTGGCGCCGCTGACTGTACCCCAGACATAGTACGGCGCATTGCCGCTTAGATCCAGGGTGTTGCTCGCGTAAGCGCCGGCGAACGTAAGCTCCCTCAACTGAAGGCCGAAGCTTCCGGTCGAGATATACCGCACCTCGAAGTTCACCTTCGCCATCACGTGGTTGAACGTGAAGGATACCTTCCCGTTGGTATTGTCCTCTGTGGCGTTCATCACCGATTCGGCCACGCAAAAGTCCACCTGCTGCGAGGGGTTTGCGGGAGGCGTCACGGTAAAGGTGGGGTATCCCGTTGCGGTGGCGGCCGTTGTTAGCGTTATCCCGTTACCACTCACACCCGAAGGCGCGGGGCTGACGGCGAAGAACGACACCTTTTCGTCCGAACCCGCCGACGGCCAGTACTTCACGGGGGTGTATCCCCACACGCCGCCGCTCTTGGTCACCTTCTGGTTGTACATGAAATTGGGCGTGGCCGTAGTCTCGTTCCAGGCGCCCTGGGTCTTGTAAGCGAACACCGCCATTTCGGAGATGTTCGTCTCGGTGGTTTCCCCGTTGACAGAGCGGGCTTCGCCCCCGGGCAACGGACGGAAAGCAATGGGCGTATCGCTCCACTCACTGCCGGAAACGCCGGGGCTGTCACTATCGCCCGTACACGAGGCGAACGCCAATGCGGCCAGTACGGATAGGGTTATCTTTATATGTGTCATATTACCTGTTATTTTATTCTTATGTCGTTATGTCATCCGCCGTTATTAGCTGT